>DBME01000209.1 GCA_002298155.1 Holophagaceae bacterium UBA706
TCCGTGAATCCAGGTTCGCTCTTTTCTCGGCGACCCTCGGGCACCTCGGAGCCTCGGCGATAAGCATTTCCTAGGTTGTTCTGGCGCATCAATTACAAGCGCCGAAGCACCCATTAAAAAGCTTATCGCCGAGGCTCCGAGGTGCCCGAGGGTCGCCGAGGAGGAAAAAAACCGGGCTTTGGGTCAACGACCCGAACACGGCATGTGCAGATTCTAGTCACCCATGATGTTGAACCCGCCATCCACGTACAGGACCTGGCCCGTGATGCCCCGGGACAGGTGGCTGAGCATGAAGAGGGTCGCATCGGCCACTTCCTCCGTCTCGGTGTCCTTGCGCAGGGGTGCCCGGTTCCGGTGGTGGCGCTGCATGCCGCCGAAGCCGGAGATGCCCGAGGCGGCCAGGGTCTTGATGGGTCCGGCGGAGACGGCGTTGACCCGGATGCCCTGGGGGCCCAGGTCGGCGGCCAGGTAGCGCACGCTGGCCNNGCCAGCGTCTTGATCGGGCCGGCGGAGATGGCGTTGACACGGATGTTGCGGCCCCCCAGATCGACGGCCAGGTAGCGCACGCTGGCCTCCAGGGAGGCCTTGGCCACGCCCATGACGTTGTAGTTGGGCACCACGCGCGTGCTGCCCAGGTAGGACAGGGCCACCACGGAGCCGCCGGCGGTCATGAGCCCCTGGGCGCTCTGGCAGAGGGCCGCCAGGGAGTATGCGCTCACGTCGTGGGCGATGCGGAAGTCCTCCCGGGTGGTGGCCACGAACTGACCCTCCAGGGCCGCCCGGGGGGCGTAGGCCACGGCGTGGACCACGAAGTCCAGCTGGCCCCAGACACGCTTCAGGAGTTCAAAGGTCATGAGGATCTGCTTGTCGGACGTCACGTCCATGGGGATGAGGATGGGGTTCTCGATCCGCTCCGTGAGTTCCCGGACATTCTTTCCCAGGCGCTCGTTCTGGTAGGTGAAGGCCAGTTCGGCCCCCTCCTCCAGGAGCTTCTGGGCGATGCCCCAGGCGATCGACCACTTGTTGGCCACCCCGACGACCAGTCCGCGTTTGCCCTTCATGAGCATGGGTAACCTCCATGGTTGGTTTGCGACAAGCTCTCAAAATAGCCCAAAAGACCCGCGGCCGCCACCGTGTCCTATACTCATGCCATGTCCCTCCGTGCCATACCCTACCTTGTGTTTTCCATGACTTTGGCGGGCTTCGCCCCCCGGCCCGACCTGGATGCGGGCCGCTACCTGAAGGTGCTGGCGGACGCCGATGCGCGCCTCAAGGAGGCGCCCTCGGACGCCCTTGCCCTGGCCGCACGCTCCCAGGCCCTCACGGCCATGATGCGGCTTCCCGAGGCCCTGGCCGCCGCCCGCAAGGCCACCGAGAGCGACCCCCGGCTGGGCGAGGCCCTCTTCGCCCGGGCCCTGGCCCGCGCCGGGACAGCCGTGCAGGCCAAGAACCTCAGCAGCCTCCGGGGCGTCTCGGACGCCATGGACGACCTGCGCGCCGCGGTGAAGGCCGACCCCGGCCTGGTGGCGGCCTGGATGGCCCTGGGTCTGGGCTACGAGCAGCTTCCGGGCATCCTGGGCGGCTCCACCCGCCGGGCCCTGGAATGCGCCGAGACCGTCAAGCGCCTGAACCCCGGCAAGGGCTCGGCCCTGCAGGGCACCATCCTGGCCATGGAGGGACGCTGGTCCGATGCCCAGGGGGCGTTCGGCGCGGCCCTGGCCCAGGCCCCCACGGATCCCGAGGTCATCTACGCCTACCTGGACGCCCTGGGCAGCCGGGACACCCGCAAGGCCATCGGCGACGCCGAACAGAAGCGGCGCCTGCTCCAGGAGGCACGCCGCCTCCTGCCCTCGGTGAAGGGGCGCGCCCGCGCCATCACCGCCGTGTGCGACGCCTTCATCGACGCCGACCGCGGCGAGGAGGCCTGGGCCACGGCCCTGGCCGCCCTTCCCGGGGTCGATGCCCCGAGCCTGCTCCACCTGGAGCTGGGCAAGATCTCGGCCCGCTCCGGCGTGCACCGCGAGGAGGGGATCGCCTTCCTGGACCAGGTGCTCAAGGCGCCCCTGGAAGGCGGCTCGGGAGGCTATGGCACCGCCCACTGGCGGCGGGGACAGATCCTCAAGGCCCTGGGCCGCACCGAGGAGGCCCGCGCCGCGGCGAAGGCCGCCCTGGCCCTGGACCCCAAGGACTCCAAGGCATCCTCCCTCCTGGCCGACCTTCGCTAGCCTTCCGGAGCCACAATGATCCCCTTCAACCGCCCCCACTTCACGGGCCGCGAGCTTGAGTTCATCCAGCAGGTGTTCGAGAGCGGGCGCACCGCGGGCAACTTCGAGTTCACGAAGCGTTGCCAGGCCTTTTTCGAAGGGCGGTACGGCTTCCGCAAGGCGCTGCTCACCACCTCCTGCACCGACGCCCTGGAGCTGGCCGCCCTGGCCTGCGGCCTGGGCCCGGGCGACGAGGTCATCCTCGCCTCCTACGGCTTCGTCTCCACGGCCAACGCCTTCGCGCTGCGGGGGGCGGACCTGGTCTTCGCGGATTCCGGGGCGGAACATCCCAACCTCTCCCTGGACAGCGTTGCCGAGCGGATCACCCCCCGCACCCGGGCCATCGCCGTCACCCACTACGCCGGCGTCGCCGTGGACATGGACCCTCTGCTGGCCCTGACCCGGTCCAAGGGCATCCACGTCATCGAGGACGCCGCCCAGGGCATCGAGTCCGCCTACAAGGGCCGCCCCCTGGGCACCCTGGGCGGCCTGGGGGCCCTCTCCTTCCACGAGACCAAGAACATCCAGTGCGGCGAGGGCGGCCTGATCATGGTCAACACGGAGGACCTGGCCCGCCAGGCCGNNAGGTGGACAAGTACACCTGGGTGGCCCTGGGCAGCAGCTTCACGCCCCCCGAGATCACCGCCGCGGTGCTCTGGGCGCAGCTGGTGGACCTGGAGCCCATCCAGGGCCGGCGCATGGCCCTCTGGAATTCCTACCGGGAGGCCCTGGCCCCCCTGGCCTCCCGGGGCGACGCGCGCCTGCCGGAGATCCCCGCCTACGCCACCCACAACGGCCACATCTTCTACCTGGTCCTGGACTCCCTGGCCACCCGCACCCGGCTGGTGGAGCACCTCAAGGCCCGGGGCGTGAACGCCGTCTTCCACTACCAGTC
>DBME01000196.1:0-32497 GCA_002298155.1 Holophagaceae bacterium UBA706
CGGACCCCGTGGCGCAGGCGGGACGGCGCACCTTCCATGCCCTGCGGCGGTCGTTCCTGCCGCTGGGGGCGTCGCTGCGGTCCCGGCTCGGGTCCCAGGCGCGCCGGGAGGAGGCCGGAGAAAAACCCGGGCGGGCGCCGAACCCCTGACGCCGCTCCTGCGTCCTTTCCCTTGAGCGCGCGAAACCTGTCCTCCCCCGATTCCCGGAGCCATCCATGACCACCTCCCCCGAATTCCAGACCGCCGTGCCCGCGCCGCCCCCCGGGGTCCGGCCCGCCTACTACCGGGACACCCGGTACAAGTCCCCCGTGGCCGCCGCCGCCCTGTCCCTCATGCCGGGCCTGGGGCAGGTCTACCTGGGCTACACCCGCCTGGGCTTCGCCCACGGCCTCGCCGCCGCCGGCTTCATCTGCCTGATGTCCAGCAACGCCCTGGGTCGCCTGGAACCCTTCGTCGGGGTGTCCATGGTGTTCTTCTACCTCTACAACCTGGTGGACGCCCACCGGCGGGCGGTGCTCCTCAACGAGGCCGTCACGAAGCTCGAGATGCCCCAGCTGCCCGACGGGTTCGGGGCCATGTCCTTCGGGGCGCGCCTGGTGCTGGGCCTGGGTCTCATCGTCATCGGCCTGATGAGCCTGCTTTCCATCCAGTTCGGCGTCTCCTGGGTGTGGCTGGAGAAATGGTGGCCCCTGGGGTTCCTGGCCGTGGGCATCTACCTGGTCGGGCGCGCCATCAAGGACCGGGCCGCCCAGGCCTGAATCCGGGAGCGCGACACGGCAGGCTGGAAATGGCGGCGGAAGGGTGTGACCCTGGTCCCATCCCCCGAAGGTCCCCCATGCGCCCACTTCTTGCCTGCCTCCTGGCGCTCTGCGCCTTCCTCCCCTCCCGCGGCCAGGAGGTGCAGACGATCGGCATCCCCATGCTGGTGATCACCACCCCCGGCACCGGCGGCAAGGGCGAGCCCATGCGGCTTCACGAGCTGCGGGTCTCCGTGAAGGTCGTGGGCCATGTGGCCACCACCACCTGGGACATGACCGTGGCAAACCCCCAGACCCGCGTCCTGGAAGGGGAGCTGGTCTTCCCCCTGGGTGAAGGGCAGACGATCTCCCGGTTCGCCATGGACGTGAACGGCAAGCTGCAGGAAGGCGTCCCGGTGGAGCGCGACAAGGGGCGGACGGCCTTCGAGCAGATCGTGCGCCGCAACGTGGATCCCGGCCTGCTGGAGAAGACCGCCGGGAACAGCTTCCGCACCCGGGTCTACCCCATCCCCGCCCAGGGCTTCAAGCGGGTGGTGGTGGCCTACGACCAGGAGCTGGGCGAGGTCAAGGGGGGGCTCCTCTACCGGCTTCCCCTGGCCTTCACGGACAAGGTGGGCACCTTCGCCCTGCGGGTGGAGGTGCTGGGGCAGGCCCAGAAGCCGGTGGTGGCCAGCTCGCCCATGGCCACCTTCGAATTCAAGGAATGGAAGCGCGCCTTCGTGGCGGAGGAGACCCTCCAGGACGTGGTTCCCGGAACGCCCCTGGCGGTGACGATCCCCCGGGATCCCGAGGCGCCGTCGGTCTTCGTGGAGAAGCGCGGGAACCTCACGTACCTCTACGCGACGCTCACCCCCAAGGCCCCCCGGGAGCCCAAGGTCCTGCCCCGGAAGCTGGCGGTGGCCTGGGACGCCTCCAATTCCGCCAACCAGCGCGACCTCCGCAAGGAGATGGACCTCCTGGAGGCCTACCTCCGGCGCATCGGCGACTGCGAGGTCCACCTGGCGGTCTTCCGCGACCGCCCCGAGGCGCCGCGCACCTTCCGGATCAAGGGCGGTGACGCCACGGCCCTGCGCCGGGCCCTGGAGGCCCTTCCGATGGACGGCGCGACGTCCCTGGGGGCCCTGGACCTGCGGACCTTGGCCGTGGACGAGACGCTGCTCTTCTCGGACGGCATGAACACCCTGGGGGGCGGTGATCCCCGGTTCCCTGCGGGGACGTTGGTCTCCCTCAATTCCAGCACCACGGCCGAACATGGCCTGCTCCGCGCCCTCGCGGAAAGCCGGGGCGGCGAATACCTCAACCTGACCGGACTTTCCCTGGACGAGGCCCTCAAGGCCCTCCAATCCCGGCCGCTGACCTTCCTGGGCGCGACCTTCCCCAAGGGCGACCTGAAGGAAGTCCTGCCTGCCGCGGCGACGGTGGTTCGCGGCACCTTCGGGCTCGCCGCCCAGCTCACCCGGGACCGCACGCGGGTCACTCTCCATTTCGGGCATGGCCGCACCGAGACCTTCACCCGCGTCATCGACGTGGACGTGGACGCGTCCGGCGCCGACGCGCCCGTGGCAAGGGTCTGGGCCCAGAAGAAGCTCGCGGACCTGGAACTCCACGCGGACCGCAACCACGCCGACATCCTGGCCCTGGGCCAGGAATTCGGTCTCGCCTCCCGGGACACGTCCCTGATCGTCCTGGACACCCTGGAAGACTACCTGCGCTACCGCATCACGCCCCCCGAGGAACTGCGGGAGGCCTATTTCCGCCGCCTCAAGGAATCCGCCAGGGTGGAGGACCGGGCAATCGCAGATCACCTCGCCGAGGTGGCCCGGAAGTACGCCGAGCGGAAGGCGTGGTGGGAGAAGGAATTCAAGCCCACCCCTCCCGCCAAGCCCCAGGACCTGACCATGGGCTACGCCTCCGCCCCGGGCCCCGCCGCAGGAAACGTGGTGCCCTCCATGGCGCCCGGTGCCTTGCCGCCGCCACCCCCTCCCGCGCCCCTCATGGAGGAGCATGCCTACAGGCAAGCTGAAGCGGCCAAGGCAGTGGCCGGGTCAGCGAGGAAGTCGAAGGAAGTGACTGCGGAGAGCGCCCGGGCACCCCTGGCCGCCTCCATTGAAATGAAAGTATGGTCCCCGGACACGCCCTACCTCAAGCAACTCAAGGCCACTCCCGCCGGAGAGCGGTACGCCACCTACCTGAACCTCCGGAAGGACTACGGCACCACTCCGGGCTTCTTCCTGGACGTCTCCGACTTCTTCCGTGACCGCGGGGAGAAGACCCTGGCCCTGCGCATCCTCTCGAACCTCGCCGAGATGCGCCTGGAGGACCCCACCCTCCTGCGCATCCTGGGCTACCGCCTCCGCCAGCTGGGCTTCGATGCGACCGCCGTGTGGGTGTTCGAGGAGGTGCTCCGGCTCCGGAAGGACGAGACCCAGAGCACCCGCGACCTGGCCCTGGCCTGCGCGAAGTCCGACCCGAGGCGCGCCCTGCGCCTGCTGTGGCAGGTGGTGCGCAGACCCGGGGATGGCCGCGCCCAGGACATCAGCCTCATCGCGGCGGGCGAGATGAACGCGCTCATCGCCACCTGCGGCCGGAAACTGGACACCTCCGGCATCGACCCGCGGCTCCTGGGCAACCTCCCCGTGGACATCCGCGTGGTGCTCAACTGGGACACCGACAACAGCGACATGGACCTCCACGTGGTCGACCCCCGCGGGGAGACCTGCTTCTACGGCAACAACCGCACCCAGATCGGGGGGCGCATCAGCACGGACGTCACCCAGGGTTATGGCCCCGAGGAGTTCCTCCTCCACCGGGCCATTCCCGGGAAGTACCGTGTGAAGGCCAATTTCTACGGCACCCGCCAGCAGACGGTCATCGGCGCCACCACCGTGAACCTGGAGCTCTACCTCCGCTACGGCACGGGGGAGGTGGAGAACAAGTCCATCACCGTGCGCCTTGACGGCCAGGGGCGCATGGTGGACATCGGCGAATTCGTTTTCGAGGCGAAATAGGAGGTCATTCCACCGAGGTGGTTGACAGGATCCGGAAACCTTCCATAATGATCGTGCGCGATATAATCGCAAGCAACCAAACGGAGACCCCCATGACCCCACTCTACGAAATCAAGGCTTCGGCTACCGGCGGGCGAGCCGGTCGTGTCACCAGCGCGGACGGCGTCCTGGACCTGCAGCTGGCGGTTCCCAAGGGCCTCGGCGGCCCCGGCGGCGACCGGCCCAACCCCGAGATGCTCTTCGCGGCGGGCTACGCGGCCTGCTTCGAAAGCGCCCTGGCCTTCGTGGCCGGAGGCCAGAAGGTGCGCCTGGGCGCCACCCGCGTGGACGCCACCGTGGGCGTCGGCCCCCGGGAAGGCGGCTTCGCCCTGGCGGTGAAGCTGGAGGTCTCGCTTCCCGACGTGCCCCGGGAGCAGGGACAGGCCCTGATGGAGGCCGCCGACCTGGTGTGCCCCTACTCCCACGCCCTGCGCGGCAACGTGCCCGTGGAGCTGGTGCTCCTCTAGTAGGATGATGGTCCTGACCGGGAACCATCCATGACCCCCAAGCCGAAAGCCCGCCCCAGCGAACAGGACCTCCTGCGTCTCGACCGGCAGCTGTGCTTTCCGCTCTACGCGGCCTCNNCAGCCGCTGCTCGAGCCGCTGGGGCTCACGTACCCCCAGTACATCGTCCTGATGATCCTGTGGGAGGACGCGCCCTGCACGGTTTCGCATCTCTGCGAGCGCGCCCTGCTCAACACCAACACGCTCACCCCGCTCCTCAAGCGCATGGAGCAGTCCGGCTACCTGACCCGCACCCGCAGCGCCGAGGACGAGCGGGTGGTGCTCGTGGCGCTCACCACCGAGGGGGCGGCCCTCAAGGCGGCCTGCACCTGCGTGCCCCTGACCCTGGCCGCGTCGCTGGGGTATCCGGAGGCGTCCCTGACCACGCTCAAGGAACTCCTGGACGACCTGGTGGGGCACCTCCGGGCGGCGGACCTCAAGGGCGATTAGTCCAGCCCGGTGCGCTGGCAAAGAGGGTAAGATCAGGAATTCCGAACATCGCAGGCAGGGGTTCCCGATGGTCCGACCGCAGCTTCGCTTGTTTGTCATCGCGTTTGGTTTCACCCTGCTTCCTCCCCTGGTGGCCCAGAACGCCAAACCGGACCGGGCCATCCAGGTACGGCCTCCCACCCAAGCAAGCCTTGACGGGGAGCGCCGCTTGGCGCTGGTCATCGGTAACGGCGCCTATGCCAGCGCGCCTCTGCGCAACCCGGTGAACGACGCCCGGGCCGTGGCGGAGCACCTGCGCCTCTGCCATTTCGACGTGGTGAGCCTGGAGAACGCCACCCGCGCCCAGATGCGCGAAGCGGTCCGGGCTTTCGGCGCCCGCATCGCCAAGGGTGGCGTCGGCCTGTTCTACTTCGCGGGCCATGGGATGCAGGTCAAGGGCCGCAACTACCTGGTGCCGGTGGACGCCGACATCGCCCAGGAGGACGAGGTCGCCGGCGAAGCGCTGGAGGTGGACGCCGTCCTCGCCAAGATGGAGACGGCCCGGAACCGGCTGAACATCATGATCCTCGACGCCTGCCGCAACAATCCCTTCGGACGGAGCTTCCGCAGCACCCTCCAGGGCCTGGCCCAGGTGGACGCGCCCACGGGCACCTTCGTGGCCTTCGCCACGTCCCCGGGCCGGTCCGCGGCCGATGGGAACGGGGACCACGGACTCTACACCCAGGCCCTCCTGCATCAGTTCCTTGTGCCGGGGCTGAAGCTGGAGGAGGTCTTCAAGCGCACGCGGGCCGAGGTCCTGGCGGCATCGGACCAGCAGCAGACGCCCTGGGAGAACAGCTCCATCGTGGGCGACTTCTACTTCCTGCCCGGGAACGCCCAGGTGGAAATGCCGCCGATGCCGGCGCCGGTGTCCGGCTCCGTGATCACCGCGGTCAAGCGCGCCCCCGCACCCACGCCGGAGGAGGCTCGGCTCCTGGATCTCATGCGCGAGAAAGGGAAGCTGCCGGAAAAGCGCCGCATGGCCCGCCTCCTCGCCGCCAAGGGCAGCATCTATGGAATCTGGGCAGCGGGCAGCCTCAACGAAGACGCCACGGTGCACAACCGGGCCGTCACCGCCGCCGCCAAGCAGGGCATCCCGCCGGCGATGGTGGAACTGGCGGAATTCCTTGTGGAACGACCCGTATCTCCAGGCGATCTCACGGAAGCCCGGGCCTGGCTCGAACGGGCCGCGGCCTTCGGGGATCCCGACGCCAAGCTCGTGCTGGGATCGCACCTGATGGGGGACAAACTCGGTCCCCACGATCTCCCCCGATCCGAGCGCCTGATGGCCGAGGCGGCCCAGGCAGGGCCGGTGTTCTGCTACGGGGTGGGCTGCGCCTACTGGGACATGGCCAAGGACAGCGTCCTCCCCAAGGCCGATGCCGATGCCAAGGGCCTCGCCTTCCTGCGCCGGGGCGCCGACCTCGGGGACGTGGGCTGCATGTCCATGCTCGCCTCCGCCTACCAGACCGGGGATCACGCCGCCCAGAACCTGGGCGAGGCCCGGTACTGGCACCTGGAGACCCAGAAGCACGACCCGGACCCCTACTGGCTGGTGTCCATCGGCCGGTTCTATCGGGATGTCACGGATCCCGCATTCCAGAGTGGGCCGGATGCGCTGGAATGGCTGGGCAAGGGCGCCGAGAAGGGCTTCCTGGGGGCCTACGCCGACATGGCTGAGATCTACCGCGCCGGTGCCCTGGTACCCAAGGATCTGGCGCGGGCCCTGGCCCTGCACCGGAAGGCCGCGGACCGCGGATTCCGCGACAGCCGCCGCGCCCTGGGGGAGATGTACGAGAACGGCGAAGGCGTACCGAAGGATGCCGCCCAGGCCTACTACTGGTTCCTGCTGGCCGAGGACAAGGAGGAGAGGACGCGGCTGGCCCCGTCCATTCCGGCCGAGGAGCGCAAGCGCCTGGAGGCCCTCGCGAAAAAACAGAAGCCCGTCCGGGACAACTAGGGGGCCGGATTCACGGGCACGGCGGCCGAGGTCACACCTTTCCATACCACCACGAGGCCGGGTCCTTTGTCTGCGCTTGGAACGGTTATGGACCGGCCCGCGGCAAGGGCCTGGATCACCTGCGTCCAGTCCGCATGCGTGAGCATGAAGGCGTCACCATTCTCGAAGGGAAACCTTTTGCTGGCCTTCTGCCCTCCGATTCTATTTTGCGAAGTCCTTGGCGGGTGCCTCCCGCTGCCAGACCACCACGAAACTCGGCTCGGTTCTGGTGCCTGGAATGGTGATGGACTCGCCTGCGGTGAGGGCCTGGATCACCCGGGTCCAGTCCTCTTTGGTGAACAAATAGGCGTAGCCGTCCTCCAAGGGCCGCATGATGTTGGCTTCCCTGCCGCCGGCGAGAAACAGGTGGTTTCCGGATACGCGGTCGCCAATGCCGCCGGGGGGGGCGATTGCCGAGGGGCCTTGGACACCGGGTCTCCAGACCATGCAGGCATCGGCCTTGGGATCCAATCCCGCAAGGAGGCAGACTCCCCCTGAATCCTTTGCGGCGATGGCGAGATTCCGGATCTTGGCTGCCCCCCGGGAGGTGATGGTCAAGACAAGCCTGCCTCTGGGGGGCGTGAATTCCCGGTTCTCTCCGGGAGCGACCTTGTCCGCCGCCTGGGCCAGTGCCGGGATTTCATTCTCCATCCGGACATAGGCACCTGGAATGTGGTCCCGGCTGGTCTTGGCGATCCGGCTGGCCTGCTCTTCGGCATCCGTGCCGACCACCTCGGGGCGATGGCGATCCGACCAGGGCGGAGTCGGGAAGTACCGTTTGGCCAGCCCAAGCCGCGCCAGGATCCGCGTCTGGCCGAATTCCAGCGAAAGCTTGACTTCCCGTTCCGTGACCAGGACCGCGGCCAGTTGGTCCGGTTCTACGGGAACGCCCGGCATGGCCTGGGGCGCGATGTAGAGAATGCCCAGGAAATCCTCTCGGCCAAGCAAGGGAAGCCCGCCCGGGGCGATCTGGCTGTAGCCGCCGACGTCCACCCGCTGCCCCTTCTCGGCCAGCTGGTAGAAGATGGTGAAGAGCCTGGGCAGGAAACGGTCGAAGGCCATCTCGTCCTCGTCCTTGTCCCGCTGGATGGTCAGAAGCATCTCCTTCTGCCCCGCAATGCGCATGCCCTCGGTGACGTAGGTCCAGCAGGGGAGGGGGCCCTGGGCCGTTTCAAGGGTGTGGGCGTAGACCCTGGCCGCAAGTTTGTCCTTCACCAGGAGGAAGGTGGCCAGGACCTTGGGGGTGGCCGGCGCCTGGACGGAGGTACCCGGGAGGGGCTCCGGGGGCGTTCCGGCCAGGGGCGGTGCGAACGCTAGCGCCAGGAGGGGGACCAGGCTCCGGATTGCCGTCGGGAAGGCGGAGTGGCCTGGATGTATCCTGGGAATTCGCATCGTCGCCTCCCCGCAGGGCATGGCACCCCGCTCCCTCCATGAAACCATGCCGGGCGGGGGTTCGGGCGGGTTCCGTGCCCCCCGCCCGGGCCGGTGGTATCCTCATCAAAACGACAGTGGGAGATTGCCATGAGTTTCGATGGAACCTGGGATCTGACCGTCCAGTCGCCCATGGGCGCCAAGACCTTCCGCCTGGTGGTCACCACCGGCGAGGGGGGCGTGCAGGGCACGGTCGCGGTGGGCGGCGAAACCAGCCCCATGGTGGAGCCCAGGGTGGAGGACGGCCACTTCCGCTGGTCCGTGAGGATGCCCCGCCCCATGAACGTCATGCTGGACGTGGATCTCACCCGCGACGGGGACACCCTGGCCGGCACGGCCAAGGCGGGCCACATGCCCCTGCCGGGCGTGAGCGGCGGGAAGGTTTCCTAGCACCGTCCCTACGGGAGTGCCCATGAACAAGCGAATCCTCTACGCCGTCCTGTGCCTGCTGCTGACGGCGCCCCGGCTCGGGGCCTGCACGACCGGCGTCATCTCCGGCAAGGCCACCGCCGACGGCCGTCCCATCCTGTGGAAGAACCGCGACGCGGCCGACATCCACAACCAGGTCGTGTACGGCTCCGACGGCCGCTACCCCTACCTGGGGGTGGTGAACCGCGGCGACGCCGCGGGCCTGCAGATCTGGGCGGGGGTCAACGCCCAGGGCTTCGCCATCATGAACAACGTCTCCTACAACCTGGAGACCAAGGGCGAGGACTCGGTCATGGAGGGGACCTTCATGAAGCTGGCCCTCCAGTGCTGCGCCACCGTGGCCGACTTCCAGGCCCTCCTGGAACGCTCCAACCTCGGCGGCCGGGACGTGGCCGCCAACTTCGGGGTCATCGACGCCCAGGGCGGCGCGGCCTACTTCGAGACGGACGCCAAGGGGTTCAAGCGCTACGACGCCGCCGATGCGCCGGGAGGCTTCCTGGTGCGGGCGAACTACAGCCACATGGGGAAGAAGGAGAACGGCACGGGCTTCCTGCGCGAGGCCCGGGCCCAGGAACTGGTGGGCGGGCTCCAGGCCTCGGGGCGCCTCCTCCCGGCCACGCTGCTGGCCGAAGTGGCCCGGGACACCGCCAACGTCCGCATCGGTTCCTTTCCGGCCCGCACCCGGGCTGGCTACGCCTACATCGGCGACAGCATCAGCCGCATGGAGACGTCCTCGGCCTTCGTCCTGGGCGGCGTCCGTCCCGGTGAGGCTCCCGCGGGCTCCACGGCCTGGGTCGTCCTGGGCCTGCCGGTGACCGGCGTCGCCGTGCCCCTGTGGGTGGAGGCCGGCGCCGCGCCTCCGGAGCTGGCCGCCGCGAAGGACTACGCCCCCCTGAACGCCGCCTTCGACCGGGTGCGCCTGTACGCCTACCCCGAACAGGCCGGTGAGCTGAAGCGCTACCTGGACACCGGACGCCTCTACGACCCCAAGGCCGGGACCCTGGAGCCCTTCCTGGCCCGGGAGCGGGAGAATTTCGCCGCCGCCGCCCAGGGCATCAAGGCGGGGCGGTCCCGGAAGGACCTGCAGGAGCAGATCGCCCGGGACACCTTGGCCCGGGTCCTGGCGGTGCTGGCCGAACGGGGCGTGCCCGCGGCCGCGCCACCGAAGCCTTGAACGGGGAAGTCTTGCCATCCCGGGCAAAAGTGCAATCCTGGTTCCATCCCTGAAGCATCCCAGGCAGCACCTTTGACGGAATCCTCGGATTCCCGGGAGCATCGCGATGGCCGCCTTCGTCCGATCTGGATCCCATTGCCGTACCCTCCGCGCCTGCCTGCGGGCGCTGGCCGTCCTGGCCTGGCTTCTCCTGCCAGGGCCTGCGTCGGCCCAGGCCCCCGAGATCTACCTGCAGGGCGGCTTCAAGACCGGCAACGACTTCAATGGCGGCCAGGAGCTGGCCTTCTCTCCCGATGGAAGCACCCTCGCCGCCGTGAGCGGCGGCACCGTTATCCGCACCTGGGACACGGCCACCGGCCGGGAGCAGCGCACCCTTACGGGTCACACGGACGTCGTGAAGTGCGTGGCCTTCCTCCCAGACGGCAAGCGGCTCCTGTCCTCGGGCTGGGACAAGACGGTGCGTCTCTGGGACCTGGAGACCGGGCGCCTCATCCGCACCCTCTTCGGCCACAAGGATAGCGTGAGGTCCATCGCGGTGAGTGCCGACGGGACCGTGGCCGCCTCCATCGAAAAGCTCGTGGCTCGGGTCTGGGACTTGGAGTCCGGCGCTCTCGTGGCGACCATCCCCTCGCCGCCGGATCCCGGCAACATGCCCGGGTACATCACTCCCTTCTGGTGGGTGGGAATCACCCCGGACAGTTCCAAGGTCCTCGTCTCCAAGATCAACGGCGAATTCATGGTGGTGGGCGTCCGGGAGCGCCGGGTCCTGGAGACCTGGAACCGGGACAAGCTGGGCATCTACTGGTCGCCCGGGAACTTGGGGCTCGCGGCTGACGGCCGGATGGTCCTGGCCGATACCTCCGCGCTGATCCACCTGGATCCTGACCGGGGCGAAGGCGTCAGGCGGAAAATGCCGGATGTGGGCGAGATCCTCTATCTTTCCCCGGACGGGAGCACCCTCGTCGGACGGTCCCGCAAGGATCAGGTCTTCCACGTTTACGATGGTGAAGGGAAGGAGCGTTTGGCACTTCCCTACAAGGACGGGGTGGTTTCCTGGGCCTTCTCGCCGGCGACGGGAAGGGTCGCCTTATCGGCCCTGGGGGACTTTCTGAAGGTCTACGATCTGGCCACGGGCAAGGAGGTGCTGGATTTCAGTTCACCCGCTCCCCTTCCTGGGGGGGCGATCTTCTCAACAGACGGGGGTTCCATCTCCATCGACGTTCAGCTCCCGCTCAAGGGGGGCGTCGCGGGCCTGGAGGCCTGGACTAGCCGCTGGAATCTTGCTGAGGCTTCGCTGGATGGGTTCAGCAGCCTCACGGCCTTCCACAACGAGGTCATGAGGATGTTCGCCGCCGGAGGCGAGGCCGCCTCCAAGGCCTCGGCGATGGTCAAGGCCCAGACGGCCCTCCGCGTGGACCGGATCTACTTCTCGCCCTACGACCCCCAGAATCGCTGCTACTGGTTCGTGAATTCCGAGCCGGACTCGATGATCAGCGGATCCCCCTACATGACCGTCTTCAAGATCGACGCCAAGGGCCCGAACGACTTCGACGCGTGCCAGTCCTCGAACCGTCCCAACTGGAAGGTGTTCAAGCGGTTCCAGGCCCACGCCTCCAAGGTTACGGCCCACGCCGTCACCTACCAGCACAACCTGGTGGCCACCGGCAGCACGGACCGGACCATCAACCTCTTCGCGTACGGTTCGTTCACCCTGCTGCGCACCCTCAAGGGCCACCTGGGCACCATCACCAACCTGAGCTTCTCCCCCGACGGCACCCGACTGCTGTCCCAGTCCGAGGACCTCACCACGCGTCTCTGGGACGTGGCCACGGGGCGGGAACTGGGGCGCTTCGTGCGGTTCAACGACGGGGAATGGATCGTCACGACGCCCGAAGGCTACTACAACGCCTCCCCCGACGGCGACCGCCACCTGAATGTCCGCGTCGGAACCGAGGTCTTCGGCATCGACAACTACCGCGAGGCGTTCTTCCGGCCGGACCTGGTGAAGGTGGCCCTTTCCGGCGGCTCCATGGAGGGCTACCGCACCCTGGCCGAGATCAAGCCTGCGCCCAAGGTGACCTTCGCGGGGATGCCCGTGGTCTCCGCCGCATCCGAGGCCAAGGTGACCCTGCGCCTGGTGGACCGGGGCGGCGGCATCGGCGACGTGCGGTTGTTCCTCAACGGCTCGGCGGTGGTCCTGGACAACGGCCGGGGGCTCGCCGTGGTGGGCAAGGAGAAGGACGGCGCGGTGCTGCGGTCCTACAACCTCAAGCTCCTGCCCGGCGCCAACATCATCCGAGCCGCGGCCTTCAACGCCGACAACTCCATGCAGGGCAACAGCGCCTCCCTCACGGTGGAGGCCGGGGCCCAGGCCGCCCGCAAGCCCAACCTCCACGCGCTCGTGGTGGGCATCCAGGAGTTCCGCAACCCCAAACTCAAGCTCAAGTACGCCGTGGCCGACGCCCAGCTCTTCGCCGACACCTTGCGCAAGGGCGCCCAGGGCCTCTTCGGGCAGGTGCGCATCACCACCCTCGTCACCCGCGAGGCCACCACCCGCGACAAGCTGGTGGCGGCCATGGCCGCCTACAAGGACATCCAGCCTGACGACGTGTTCATCCTGTACCTGGCCAGCCACGGCACCGTGGACGACGGCGAGTACTTCCTCATCACCTCCAACGTCGGTCCCCTGGGCACCGAGCGGCTGCGCACGGACGCCCTCACCCAGGGCATGCTCAAGGAGATGGTGGCCAACGTCCCCTCCACCAAGAAACTCATCGTCATCGACACCTGCAACGCTGGCCAGATGGGCAAGGCCATGCAGGCGGCGCTCCTGACCCGCGGCATGAGCGAGGAGACCGCCATCAAGGTCCTCTCCCGGGCCGTGGGCTCCACGATCCTCTCGGCCTCCACCTCCACCCAGGAGGCCCTGGAGGGCTACAAGGGCCACGGTCTGTTCACCTGGACCCTGACCCAGGGCATGCTGGGCAAGGCCGACAAGGGCGGCTCGGGCGTGGTGCAGACCACGGAACTGGCCGCCTACGTGGAGGGCGAAGTGCCCGACCTGGCCGAGAAGATCTTCAAGCACGCCCAGAACCCCACGGTTTCCATGAGCGGGCACGGGTTCCCCCTCAGCCGGGTCAAGCAGGGAACCCAGGCCCCCTAGCCGCACGCCCCGAAGGGTGGCGTAGAATGCCTTCCTGGAGGGCCCCCATGCAGCACACCACCTTCGGCCGCACCGGCCTCGACGTCTCCCGCGTCGCCTTCGGCGCGGGCCCCATCGGCTACCTGGGCACCTCCCAGGAGCAGGCCGGGCGGGTCCTCAACCTCCTGCTGGACCGCGGCGTCAACGTCATCGACACCGCCGCCTCCTACCTGGGCTCGGAGGAGCTCATCGGCGCCGCCGTGGGCCACCGCCGGGACGCCTTCGTGCTGGTCTCCAAATGCGGTCGCAAGGTGGAGGGCCTCGAGGGCGAGGACTGGTCCGCCGACCTCGTGACCCGCACCGTGGACCGTTCCCTGCGCCGCCTGGGCACGGACCACCTGGACGTGATGCTGCTCCACTCCTGCAAGCTGGAGGTGCTGCGCCGGGGCGAGGCCCTGGGCGCGCTCCTCCGGGCCAAGGAGGCCGGCAAGATCCGCTTCGCCGGCTACTCCGGCGACAACGAGGCCGCGGCCTTCGCCGCCACGATGCCCGGGGTGGACGTGCTCATGTGCTCGGCCAACATCTGCGACCAGGCCAACCTGGAGGAGGCGCTGCCCGCCGCCGCCGCCTCCGGGGTGGCCGTCATCGCCAAGCGCACCGTGGCCAACGGCGCCTGGAAGCCCCTGGACGCCCAGATGGGCATCTACCGGGACTACGTGAAGCCCTACGTGGAACGGTTCGCCGCCATGGGCCTCGACCCCCGGGACCTGGGGTTCGAAGGGCCCGGGGACTGGGCCGAGATCGCCCTGCGCTTCACCCTGGCCCAGCCCGCCATCCACGTCCTTTCCATCGGCACCACGAGCGTGGCCAACGCCGAAGTGAACCTGGCGCTGCTGGAGAAAGGTCCTCTGCCGGCCCCCGCGGTGGCGAGGATCCGCGAGGCCTTCCTGGCCGCCCGGACCCGATCAGGGAATCCTTGGCCTGGCCTGACCTAGTCGGCCTCCCGCACGCTCTGCAGAAGGAGTAATGTAGTCCTGGCTCCCGATCGCGATGACGTGGTCAAGGGAACCCGGAAGTCACCGATCACTGGAGGCCCGCCATGGGTGAGGAAGCGGTTTGGTACTATTCGACCGGAGGCCAGGAGAAGGTCGGCCCCATGACCTGGGAAGCGGTTGAGGCGGCCAAACAAGCTGGCACGATCCACAACGGGACCATGGTCTGGGCGCCCCACCTCCCCACCTGGGTCCAGCTGGGCACCCTCATGGAGCCTGCGCCTCCCGCGCCGCCGCCTCCCCCCATGGCCCCGCCGGTCATGGGCGCTCCCGCCATGGCGGCCCCTTCCTTGGGCGGCGCCGGCATGCAGCCCTCGTACGGCATGCAGATCGACGCCCCCGGGGCAAAGGCCTCCCTCAATTGCGGCATCGGGGCCCTGGTGACAGCGCTCTTCTGCTTTCCGGCCTCGGTCGTCCTGGCCATCTTCGCCATCACGAACGGCAACAAGGCCCAGCGCATGGCCGAGGAGAACCCGCAGGCCTACCTCAAGCCCGGCACGGGGGGCAAGACCATGGCCATCATCGCCCTCGCGGTCCTCCCTGTCCTGGCCATCATCGGCATAATCAGCGCCATCGCCATCCCGGCGCTGCTCAGCCAGAGGGCCCGCGCCCGGGACAAGACGGCCATCTACAACATGGAAGGCCACCTGGGGGACCTGGTGGGCGAATGGGACAAGGGCAAGGAACTGGGCCGGCCCGAATCCGACATCAAGACGGCGATGGAGACGTCCCTGCAGCAGACCACCGCGAACGAGAAGAACCCCTGGAACGAGGCGGTTCCCGCCTACAGCTACACGATCGCGGTGACCTCGGGCCAGACGGCGGATTCCTTCGAGGAAGCTGTCCTGGAGCAGGTGACGGAACTGGGGCAGGCCGTCTACTACATCCAGTACCCTGCCGTTTACCAGCCCGGCTACATCGTGGGCGCCGTGAGGATCAATGGCGTGGTCAAGGGTTCCAGTACCGTCGTCAAGGTCGCGGCCATCGAGTAGCCCATGACCACCCCCGCCGATTCCCCTACCGGATCGATCGACCGCCGCGGCCTCCTGAAGATGGGGGCCGGGGCGGCCTTGGGCCTGTGGGCCTACCGCCTCGGCGGGGAGGCACCCCCGGCGCCCTCGCCCCGGCGCAAGCATGAGGCGCCCTGGAATCCCGTGACGGCCCGGGCCATGCCCACCCGCAACCTGGGCCGCACGGGGCACCTGGTGGGGATCTTCAGCCTGGGGGGGCAGGCTGCGATCGAACAACCGAACAATGAAGCCGTGGCGGTGCCCATCCTGGAGCGTGCCCTGGACCTGGGCATCAACTACCTGGACACCTCCGCCCGGTACGGCGGCGACGCCCGCTGGAGCGAACAGTACGTCGGCAAGGTCATGAAGCACCGGCGCCGCGAGGCCTTCCTTGCCACCAAGACCCACGACCGCACCCGGGACGGTTCGCTGCGGCTCCTGGAAACCTCCCTGCGCCTGCTCCAGACCGACCACGTGGACCTGTGGCAGCTGCACGCCATGTCCACCCACGACGACGTGGACAAGGTGTGCGCCAAGGGCGGGGCCCTGGAAGCCTTCCAGGAGGCCCGTGAGCAGGGCATGGTGCGCTTCCTGGGCCTCAGCGGCCATACGGATCCCGCGGTGCTCATGGAGGCCATCAAGCGCTTCCCCTTCGACACCGTGCTCATGGCCTTCAATGCCGCCGATCCCTTCCACCTGAGCTTCAAGCCCCTGCTCGAACTGGCCGTGGAAAAGCAGATGGGGATCATCGGCATGAAGATCCCCGCCCGGGGCCGCCTCCTCACGGGCTACACGCCGCCCCCCCTGGAGCAGCAGAAGGGCGCCGTGAAGATCACCCGCCCCGGCACCCTGAGCATGAAGGAGGCCATGGGCTACGTGCTGAGCCACGCCGTGTCCACGGTCATCCTCGGCGTGGACACCCTCGCCCAGCTGGAGGAGGACGTGGCCATCGCCCGGACCTTCACGCCCTATTCGCCGGCGCAGCTGGCGGATCTGGAGCGCCGGGCCTTCCCCGTGTCGGGCCAGGCCCAGTGGTACAAGCGGGACGCCCCCCAGAATCCGAAATAGGAAAGGGACTAATCCGACGGACAGGGTTGGGGCGTATACCGTCCGAACCTACCCCGACCCGCAAGGGCGATTCCTGGCCCAGTCCACCGGAGGCAGCCATGTACTTCGCACGGCCCATCGCGGCCCTAGTCCTCGCCGTAGCTCCGCTCCTCGCCCAGGAGCAGATCATCCAGCCCGCCAAACCCGAGCGCACCACGGAGACCCGCACCGTGGCCCTGGCCCCGGGATCCACCCTGAAGGTTGAAAACGTCAACGGGTTCATCCGGGTGGAAGCCTGGGATCGGAACGAAGTGCAGTTTTCAGGCGACTTCAAGCCCAGCAGCAAGGACGAGCACGTCAAGGTGGTCATGGGCGCCGGCGACCACAGCCTGGTCATCAAGGGCGTCTATCCCAAGAACAGCGGCTGGCACTTCCACTACCGCAGCCCCGAATGCGACATGACCCTCAAGGTCCCCCGGGAGCTCAAGATCACCCTCGAGACCGTCAACGGCGCCATCAACCTGCGCGGGACCTCGGGCTCCGCCAGCCTGGAATCCGTGAACGGATCCATCAACCTCGCCCAGGTCCAGGGCGCCATCAAGCTCGAGACCGTCAACGGCGGGATCCGGGGCGAGGCCCTGGACAGCCGGGGGCAGGCCCTCTCCGCCGAGAGCGTGAACGGGGGCATCGACCTCCAGGTGGCGGGCCTCAAGGGCCGCCTCAAGGCCACCACCGTCAACGGGGGCATCCATTTCAAGCCCGCCGGGGCCCAGGACGTGGAGATCAAGCCCCACAAGGTGACCGCCACCTTCCCTGGGGGGAACGAAACCATCAGCCTCAGCACCGTCAATGGCGGCATCAGCCTCCAGTGAGGGCCGGGGACTACCTCGACTTGCGAGATATTTCCTAAACCCGGGTCCCGTCTCCTGCGTTAACTTTGAAACCCTCAAAGGAGACGGTGACCCTATGCACAGAAACGGAATTTTCGCGAAACTGGTCGTGGGCGCCCTGATCGTCGCGACGCCCATCCTGGCCCAGCAGGCTCCCGCCAAGGCTCCCGCCAAGGCCGCCGCCAAGGCACACGCCAAGGCTGCCGCCGCGACGCCGGCCAACAAGCCCGCCCTCGGCACCTTCGGCTTCGACACCGCGGGCATGGACCGCACGGTCACCCCCGGCAACGACTTCGGCACCTTCGCCAGTGGCACCTACCTGCGCAACCTGACCATCCCCAACGACCGCGCCGGCTTCGGCATGTTCACGATGCTGCGCGACCTGAGCCAGGAACGCACCCGCAAGATCATCGAGGCCTCCGCCGCCCAGAAGGGCGCCAAGCCCGGTTCCGAGGCCCAGAAGGTCGGGGACTTCTACGGCAGCTTCATGGACGAGGCCGCCATCGAGGCCCTGGGCACCGCCCCCCTCAAGCCCCATCTGGAAGCCATCGCCAAGATTTCGGACCGCACCCAGCTGGTGCGCGCGTTCGGTGCGGCCTCCCGCCTGGGCATCAACACGCCCGTGGGCGCCGGCCCCATGCAGGACCTCAAGAACCCCGAGATCTTCTCCGTCTACGTCGGCCAGGGCGGCCTGGGCCTGCCCGACCGCGACTACTATGTCGACCTGGCGAACCCCAAGTTCGCCGAGATCCGCGACAAGTACGTCGTGCACATGACCAGCATGCTGCGCCTGGCCGGGATCACCGAGCCTGAAGCCAAGGCCAAGGCGATCTTCGCGCTCGAGACCAAGATCGCCACCCTGCACTGGGACAAGGTCGCCCAGCGCCAGATCGACAAGCTCTACAACCCCGTCGCCCGCCAGGACCTCGATGCCGCCTACCCCGGCGTCGACTGGACCGCCCTGTTCACCGCCATCGGCGTGCAGGACCAGAAGCAGCTGATCATGGCGCACCCCAGCGCCATCAAGGGCATCGCCCAGCTCATCGCCACCGAGTCCCTGGACACCTGGAAGGACTACCTGGCCTTCCACACCATCGAGGACGCGGCCCCCTTCCTTCCCAAGGCCTTCGTGGACGAGCGCTTCGCCTTCTACGGCAAGGTCCTCTCCGGCCAGCCCGAGAACCAGCCCCGCTGGAAGCGCGGCGTGGACATGACCACCGCCTCCCTGGGCGAGGCCGTGGGCAAGCTGTACGTCGCCGAATACTTCCCCCCCGCCTCCAAGGCCGCCGCCGACGCCCTGGTGAAGAACATCATCGCCGCCATGGACCAGCGCCTGGCCAACCTCACCTGGATGGACCCCAAGACCAAGGCCGAGGCCCGGCTCAAGCTGGCCGCCTTCACGCCCAAGATCGGCTACCCCTCCAAGTGGCGTGACTACTCCAAGCTCGAGATCCGCCGCGGCGACGCCATGGGCAACGCCATCCGCGTGGCCGAGTTCAGCTTCAACCGCGAGCTCGAGAAGATCGGCAAGCCCATCGACCGCACCGAGTGGGGCATGACGCCCATGACGGTCAACGCCTATGCCAATCCCCTCTGGAACGAGATCGTGTTCCCGGCCGCCATCCTGCAGCCGCCCTTCTTCGACGCCAACGCCGATCCCGCGGTGAACTACGGCGCCATCGGGGCCGTCATCGGCCACGAGATCAGCCACCACTTCGACGATCAGGGCCGCAAGTTCGACAAGCAGGGCAAGCTGTCCGACTGGTGGACGGAAGAGGACGCCAAGCGCTTCAAGGTCCTCTGCGACCAGGTCGTGGCCCAGTACGCCGCCTACGAGCCCCTGCCCAGCACCCACGTGAACGGCGAACTGACCCTCGGCGAGAACATCGCCGACCTGGCCGGCGTCACCGTCGCCCTGGACGCCTACCACGCCTCCCTGAACGGCCAGCCCGACAAGCTCATCGACGGGTTCACCGGCGATCAGCGCTTCTTCCTGGGCTTCGCCCAGGTGTGGCGCGAGAAGCTCCGTGACGCCGCCCTGCTCCAGCAGGTGACCACGAACCCGCACACCCCCGGCTTCCTGCGCCCCAACGTCGTGCGAAACCTGGATGCCTGGTACAAGGCCTTCGACGTCAAGGCCGGCGAGAAGCTCTACCTGGAACCCGCCGCCCGCATCAAGGTCTGGTAGGTCCCACGCTCGTCGGAACCGGCGGTTCCCCCGGCCCAGGCCGGTGGGGACCGCCGGTTCCCTTGTATCGGGACCCGCGCCGGTGGGATCCTTGGGGCGAACGGAGACTGGCCATGCACGTCATCGTCGATTTCACCGTGGTTCCCGTGGGCGCGGGTGTTTCCCTGTCCCACTACATCGCCGAAGTGGAGCTCGTCCTCCGGGGCACCGGCCTCACCTACGAGCTGCACGCCAACGGCACGAACATCGAAGGGGAGTGGGACCGGGTGCTGGGCGCCATCAAGGCCTGCCACGAGCGTCTTCACGCCCTGGGGGTGCCCCGCATCCACACCGACATCAAGCTGGGCACGCGCGTGGACCGGGAGCAGCACATGGGCGAGAAGGTCGCCAGCGTCCGGGAGAAGCTGGGCGACGCCCTCGAGATCCCATGACGCAGCGGTGACAAAAACCCCAATAAGAGGCCGATTCTCAGGGATTTGTAACTTCTCTCGCGCATCCTTGACGCGGCCAGGGCGGAACCGAACCTAGGGCATCGCTCTTTGAGGACACCCTGCTGAAGCCGGCCCCCTGGGGCCGGCTTCATGCCGTACCCGCAGCACCCGCACCACCGTGCCAGGCCTTCGGCCTGCCCCCAACCCGAGGAGGACCCCATGGACACCCGCCATCCCCGCGCCAAGTCGGACATCAACATCACGCCCCTCATCGACATCGTCCTGGTGCTGCTCATCGTCTTCATCGTGATGGTGCCCGGCCTGGCCAAGTCGCTGCAGGTGAGCGTGCCACGAACCATCTGCTTGCCTCCCGGAAAGGATGACGAGATCAAGGTTGTGCTCACCCTGGATCGTGAGGGCAAGCTCTTTCTTCAGCAGGAGGAAGTGGCCGTGGCGGGCCTTTGGGAGCGCCTCGTCCCGGTGGTGATGCTCCAGCCTCTTGGCATGCGCAAGATCTTCCTCAAGGTCGACGGCGACCAGTCCCAGGAAGCCGCGGTGCGCATCCTTGACCAGATCCGCGTGGCGTCGGACAAGGCGGAGGCCGCCACGAAGGCGAAGCCCGGCTTCGACAAGGAAAGCGGCGGCCCCATCAAGGTGGCGATCACGCTGCTGAAGGATCCCGCTAGCGCCGGGTAGCGTTGAGCGGCGTGCCGTCCTTGGCAAGGTAGCAGTCAGGACAGTTCTTGAGCCGCGCCGCCGCTTCCCGGTCATAGACATAGTATTGGCGCCCCCGCACGGTCACGTGGTGATAGAGCATGTGGTTCGTGACGGGGCGCCCCGTGACCGGGCACAGGACGTTGGGCGAGGCGGACCCGATGGCCGCGGCGAGGATGAGGGCGATCATGGCTGCTCCCGTTCAGAACTTGACCATCAAGGCCAAGGTGATGCGGCTTTCCGTCTTGCGGAGGTCGGGTGACCAGTCCGGAACGGTGGAACCCAGGGAGCCTTGGTTCCCCCCGGGGGGTGTCAGGCCGCCGGGGCCTGTGAAGTAGGGCACACTGGCGCCCCGGCGGTTGAACTCCGCGCGCAGGGTGATGTATTGGCTCGGCATGTAGTCGTAGGTGGCGGACCAATCCCACGCGTTGAAGGGGTCGCCGGGATTCTGGGTGAAGTAGGGCGTTCCCGAGGCCGCCGTGGCGCCGTTGATGGGGGGCATCAGCACCAGGTAGCGGCCGGGATTGGTGATGGCGCCCCCGCCCAAGGTGATGGCGTGCCGGTCATGGTCGAACCAGAAGCGGTTGTACAGCATCCAGCCGGCGAAGTACTGCTTCGGTTCGGTAGCCGTGCCCGAGCGGCTGACGCCGCCTCCCTGCTCATCTCCGAGGTCGAAGGTGAAGGACATGGCCATCTTGTCCAGGCCGGGGCCGGGTCGATCGAAATACTTGTACTCGATGCTGTTGTCCGTGTGGCGCCGGGTGCGTTTCGGGTTGCCGAGGGTGTCGGCGCCCATGAAGTAGTTGTTGGAAATGAAGGCGAGGTCGCCGTTGGGGCGCCACCAGACCGATGCGCCGATGCCCGGGGTGTTGTTGAACATGTTGTAGGACTGCCAGCCGTTGGTGAGCCAGACTTCGAGCTTGAGCTTGTCGCTGGGGAAGACCTGGAGACGTAAGCCATTGAAGAACCACGGCGTGTTCGACGAGACGTAGGAGGGCTGGTAGGCCCAGTTGTCGAAGTTGTAGAAGCTGAACAGCCCGATGTACGACATGAAGATGCCAGCGTCGAGGTTGACGCCGTTCAACACGTCCCAGTGGTAGCCGCCGTAGGCTTCCGAAAGGTAGCGGTAGGCGTTGTCCGTGCTCCACTGGCCCTTGGTTGCGCTGGCGTCGTTGCGGGGCGTCATGGTGGAGAGCATGCCGAACTGGGTGAGGATCCGGCCCCGGACATTGTCCCAATGGAAGTCGCCCCCGATGCCCAGCTGCTGGACCTGGACCTCGTTGGTGCGCCCCAGCTCGCTGGAGCCGCCCAGGGTGTGGTCCTGGGGATGATTGAAGTCGTAGACCGCATTGACGTCGGCCCGGAATTCACCCGTGAAGTACTTCGTGTCCAGGATCGCGTCCTTCTGCCGGCAGTTCCCGTTGAGCCACGTGAAATCCGCGAAGGCGAAGGGCTCGGCGGTTTTGGGCGGCGGGGTCGTCTGGGCGAGGCTGGGCAATGCCGCTCCAGCCGCCAGGATGGCGGAGATCAGGGTTCGCATGGTGGCTCCAATGGCCGGTGGTTCGTTCGTAATCCAGGCCGTCCATGAATATGGTTGGAACCGGATTAAGGGAATCTCAGGATTTGAACCGCGGGTGTTAATCTTCCGTAAAGACGATCAGGCCCTGGGCTATTCCCCCGCATCGAAATGCCGGGGCCCACCCTGCAATCACAGGCGGCCATCATGCGCGAAGATCTTGCCGAGGCGGACCACCTGCGGTTTCCGGAATCGTTAGTCCTGGCCTAATGACCCGAGGATCGCGTAGAAGACGGTGAACCCCAGAACCACCGCAAAGGTGGCGTGCAGAGGCTTGAGTGCCCATTCAAACGCCAGGGCGATGGATTCCGCATCGACCATTCCTTTGGCTGGTATGTCATGAAGCACCTTTTTGAGGCACACGGAAAACCCCAGCAACCCGCCGAAGAGCGTGATTGCGGCAAGATGTCCGAACTGAAGGCGAATTCGGGCAATCCATTCCTTGTCCCGGCGATGCACCGTGATGGCCCAGATAAATCGGAGCAGTCCATAGAGGCCGAAGGCTACGGCGACAGCCGAGACTTGATTGGCAAAGGGGTGCTCGTAAGCCGCAGGTTGAAATTGCAGAAAATCCATCAGCATTGTCGGCGCTTCCTTTGTGTGGGAGTGGCTGCAGAATATCCGGTTTTTGCGCCAGATCGGCATTCCCAGGCCCCATCCGGAATGGCGACCTTCGGCGGGGAAGCCACCCGTCGCGTGGTCAAGAGTCAAGGAGCGGTAGGCCGGTGGCCATCGGACCATGAACGCATTTTTGTAGAAATAATTTGTGTTAGGCAGTTAAGGAATGATCTACGTAAAGTTCCGTTGACGATCTACGTATGCATACGTATATTGATCTCGACCCTCCGGAGCTTCCATGTCCATCCCGCGGCCTGCTGATTTTGAACTGGCGATCCTGCGCGTCCTCTGGCGGCGCGGGAGGGCCACGGTGCGGGAGGTCCACGAGGACCTCCTGGCGGAGCGGCAGCAGGGCTACACCACCGTCCTCAAGAGCATGCAGATCATGTTCGAGAAGGGCCTGGTGACCCGGGACGAGTCCCGCAAGACCCATCTCTATTTCCCCGCGGTGGAGGAAGGCGCCACCCGCACGAACCTCCTGAAGGACCTGGCTGACAAGGCCTTCGGGGGCTCGGCGCTCCAGCTCCTCATGCACGCGCTGCACGGCGAGAGCCCCAGCGCCCAGGAACTGGACGACCTGCAGGCGCTCATCGCCTCCAAGCGCCGGGAGCGGAAATGACGAACGTGATCCCGGCGGTGGGGTGGACGCTCCTGCACTTCCTCTGGCAGGGTGCGGTGGTGGCGGGGCTCGCAGCGCTGGGGCTCTGGGCCCTGGAGGGCCGGGACAGCCGGTTCCGCTATGCGCTGGCCTGCGTGGGCCTGCTGGCCATGATGGCCGCACCTGCGGTCACGTTCTGCGTGCTGAGGGAATCCGGGAACGTGGTTCAGGCGGCCACCGTGCCCGGAGCCCGGCCGTCGCCGGCGCCCGCGGATCCGAAGGATCCTCCAGCCTCCCCGAGGCCCGGGTTCCGGGAGAAGGTCGATCCCCTCCTGCCCGGCATCGTGCTGCTGTGGGCCGCGGGCTGCCTGGCCATGTCGGTGCGCCTCGCCGGGGGCTGGGTGTGGCTGCAGTGGCTGCGCCGCCGCCGGGATACCCGGCCCGCGGAGGACGGTGAGCAGCTGCTTCTCCTTCGTCTCTGCCAAGCCATGGGCGTGGGCAGCAACCTGCGCCTCCTCCTGTGCCGGAGCGTGCCCGGGCCCACGGTGCTGGGCTGGCTCAAGCCGGTGATCCTCATCCCGCCGGCCATGGTCACGGGGCTCACTCCGGAGCAGCTGGAGCTGATCCTCGCCCATGAACTGGCCCACGTGCTGAGGCACGACTACCTTGTGAACCTCTTTCAATCGGTCGCCGAGACCCTGTTCTTCTTCCATCCGGCCGTGTGGTGGATGTCCAGGAAGATCCGCCAGGAACGGGAACAGGCATCGGACGACCTGGTCGTGCGGCTCCGCGGGGACGCCCTGGATTACGCACAGGCCCTGACGCTCCTGCAGGCCCTCGCCTGCGGGACCACCCCCGCAAAAGCACCGCCCAGGCTCGCCCTGGGCGCCCAAGGAGGCGACTTCATGTCCCGCATCCACCGCTTGATCTCACCCACGGCCCCCAGCCTCGTCGCGCCCCGGGCCGGCCTCGTCGCACTGCTCATCCTCGCGGGGGGCTTTGTCCTCCAGGCCCGCCGACCGGCGCCCGCCATCGCGGCTGCCGAGGAGGAGGCCACCGTGCCCAAGGGCGGCGTCTACGTCCGCAGGTATGACCGCGACAGCGCCGACGGCCACGCCAAGGCCGGCTCCATCGATCTCATCGCGCAGTCCGCGAGCTACGGGACCCTGGAGGAGGCCCTGGGGCAGATCCAGAAGCTGCCGGAGGACACGGCAACGGGCTACGTGACCGTACTCCTGACGCCCCCGGACCCGGCATCTGGTTCATGCTGGACCTACAAGTTCACGGGCGTCGACCCCCTGCGGGTGCTCACCATCATCCGGGCGCAGGTCGCCCTCGCGCCCATGGAAAAGAAGCCGGGCAGCGTGGAGATCGTGCGCATCAACAGCTTCACCCACCAGGGCGGCCTGATCCCGCGCGGCCTGAACGTCTACGTCTGGGCGGGCGATGTGCCGGCGGACGCGGTGCTGGTGGCGCTGGACGAACTGGAGGCCATGACGCCCAAGGCGGGCATCCCCCAGGACGTGCGCAAGGTGGTGCCGCCGGGCACCGGCAAGGGCCCCAGGGTCATCCTCGACCTGGAGAACGTGGATCCGCTTCAGGTGCGCCGCCAGCTTGAAACGGCCCTGGCCCGCTAGAAAGACCAGCCCAGCCCGAGGTTCACCCGGTTCTGGGCCGTGTCCTCCTGAAATCTCCGCACGTCGGCCTTCAGCACCACGTGGGGGTTCAGGTTGAAGTTGACGCCCGCCGTCCAGATCCGCTCGGCCTTGTCCGGCTCGGGGGTGAGGCCGGCGGGGGTCAGGGGCTCGAAGGCGCTGGCCGTGTTGAAGGATTCGAACCGCACGAAGGGGGCCAGGGCGTAGCTGCCCGAGGACCACAGGTGGCATGCGGCCTGGGCGTACCAGCCGTCGAAGCTCTTGGGGACCAGGTAGGGGTTCCCCACCCGGGTCTGGTTGAAGGCGGCGGTGTCGTGGATGGAGCCGGCGGCGTACACCGCGCTCAGGTCGAAGATCCCCGGCGTCCAGCGCGCGTGGGCGTCCCAGAGGGTGNNGCGTGTCGGCCTGGCCCTGGGCGCCCTTGCCGTGGAAGACGGAGCCGCCCAGGAGCAGGCCGGGGATGCCGCGCCAGTTCACGGCGGCGAAGCCGGCGAGGTCGTGGGAGCGGGCCTGGGACAGCTCCTGGTGCGCGGCGCCCAGGGGGGATTCGCGGTTCTCCGAGGAGGAGGCGTCCCACTTGGAGAAGTCGAAGCCGGTGCTGATGCCGGCCTGGAGGAGCACGCCGTTCTCGAAGGAACCCACCACCATCAGGCCGCCCTCCCGCCACGTGCTGGGGATGATGGCCGTCTCCACCGCGTTGCGCTCCACGCCATAGTAGGCGGTGGGCTCGTGGTGCTCGTTGAGGATGCCCGCGGGCACCAGGAAGAGGCCGCCCCGCAGGGCCCAGGTGGGGGAGAGGCGGTGCTCGATGTAGGCCTGCTCGATCTCCACCTCCCCCTTGTCGTCCGCGGAGCTCACGGCGTGCTCCACCTCGAGTTCGGTGACCAGCTCGGTGCGGTCGTCGAAGCGGTGGGTCACGCCGAGCACGAAGCGGCGCAGGTCGGCGGTGTCCTTGGCGCCGTCCTTGGTGAAGTGGGAGAACTGGATCTCGCCGTAACCCCCCAGGACCGTGTCGGAACTGCTCTTCGCCTGCTCGGCTTTCAGGCGCTCCAGTTCACGGGCCAGGTCCTCGATCTTCTTGGCGAGGTCGGGGCTCTGGGCCCCCAGGGGGGACATGGCCAGGCAGAGGCCCAGCAGGGAGGTGCGAAGGGTGATCATGGCGACTCCTGTTATCGAGATCGAGATTCATTCTCAACAACAAGGAGGGACCTGTCAACGGGTTCCGCCGGCGCTGTGACCGGCGTCACACCGCCTGGGGCTACTCGACCGTGAGGGCCTTCATCATGGGATCCCAGGGCGGCAGCACCTCGGCGGTGGTGCCGAAGGCGTCCAGGACGGCCTTGGGCACGAAGGCCTTGGGCACCACCACCACCTGCACGAAGCTGTCGAACCAGCCGTCCATCATGGTGTAGTAGCCCTTCTTGCCGCCGCGGTCGCCCCAGGAGTTCTCCACGAGCCACTTCACGGGCTTGCCGTCACGGATGTCCACGCCGGTGAAGACCATGTTGTGGTTGGGTGTGCTGCGGCGCGTCTCGAAGAGCCCCTTGCGGTCCATGGTGAAGTCCATGCCGTAGAGGGACGCATAGTCGCGGGCGGCGGGCATCATCAGGGCCTCGTCGGAGATCATGTCCTGGCTGACGTCGGCACCGAACCACACGGGCTTGTCCGCCAGCAGGCACTGGCGCGCGGCGTCCTTGAGGGTCTCCAGGGGGCAGTTCACGAAGGTCATGTCGGGGGCGTCCACCCGGGCGCGGTCAAGGTCGATGGAGAACTTGCGCAGGAAGGGCAGGGTGGGGATGGAGTAGATGGCCACGTAATCGTCGAGCGTCTCGCCCACCGCGTCGCGCCAGAACTCCTGCGGCGTCCAGGCCTTCAGGGGCGTGAGCTTGTGGTCCTTGGCCTCGAAGCGCCAGGAGAAGCGCACAGGGGGCACGCCCAGGTGCATGGCCAGGATGCGGTAGACGTCCTTCAGGGCCTGGAGCTTGATGGCGGCGACCTCGGTGGGGTCCTTGGCGGCGCGGATGCGCAGGCCCGCCACCTGGAGGCGCAGGGCCAGGACCTGGTTCATGGCGGAGGAGTTGGAGGAGCTGAAGGTCTCGGGCATGACGGCCTTGGGCACCACGCCGTACTTCTTCACGAGGTCCACGAAGCCCTGCCAGTTGCCGCCCTCCTGCACCGGGGTGGACAGGAGCATCTCCACCCGGCGGTCCGTGGTGGGCTTGTCCCGGCACTGGTCGATGGCTTCCAGGAAGAGGTTGGCCTTCTCCAGCTTGTCGTAGAAGAAGAGGTAGTTCTGGCTGAACTCCAGGGACTCGCAGCCCAGGCGGGTGGCGGCGGTGCGGCGGAAGAAGTTCAGGCCGGAGAACATCCAGCAGCGTCCACTGGCCTTCTGGTCAGCCACGGGCTCGTCGGGGAGGCGCTTGGTGAAGTGGGGGTCCACCTGGGAGGTGCGTCCCCAGTCCTGGGCCAGCTTGCGGCCGTCGTTCTGGGCCAGGGCGTTGCGCAGGGCGCGGAAGGGCGCGTCCTGGGGGCACGCGGCCTCCAGCTGCGCCAGCCGCTCGGGGACGAGGGCCTGGCTCAGCAGGGGTGAGACCGCCAGCAGGAGGGGAAGCAGGGACCGGCTGCGCATGGGGACTCCAGAAGGGATCCCCCATGATACCTCGCTAGGCGATGATCAGATCTTCGTCGTGCAGAACTTGCAGCGGGTGGCGGCGAGGGGGATGGTCTCGAGGCACTCGGGGCAGGTCTTGGTGGTGGCGGCGGCCAGGGCCTCCTCCTTGCGCTTCATGAGCATGCCCACGGCCTTGACCAGGAAGAGGAAGACCACGCCGGCCACGATGAGGAAGTTCAGGGAGGCGCCCAGCACCAGGCCGATGCGGAGCTTGCCCAGCTGCCACGTCTCCCAGGCCATGTGCTCGGGCAGCACGTAGCTCACCAGGGGCATCACGATGCCGTTCACGAACGCCTTGACGATCTCGCCGAAGGCGCCGCCCACCACCACGGCGACGGCCAGATCGACGACATTGCCTTTGGCCACGAAGGTCTTGAATTCCTGGGCGAGGGACATGTTCAGCTCCTTGTCGGTGCCGGCGCCGGGCCGGGATGGGTTGGGGGACTAGATTCCGCGCAGGAGGCGGTCGCGCACTTCCATTTCCAGACGGTCCAGGAGGGTGGCGTCGGTGGGCGCCACGAAGATGGTGTCGTCCCCGGCGATGGTGCCCCCCATGGAGGGGAGGCCGGCCTGGTCCAGGGCCAGGGCCATGGGCTGGGCGAAGCCGGGGGTGGTCTTGATGATCAGGAGGAGGGGGGCCACCTTCTGCAGGGTGTAGGGGTGGACGGGGGGGATGGCCGCCACGGCCCGCCGGTACCGGCCCTGCTCCTTGCGGATGTTGAGCTTCTTCATGTGGCGGGACAGGGTGGAGAGGGTCAGGTCGAAGCCCTCGGCCCGGAGGAGTTCCAGAAGATCCCCCTGCTCGGAGACATCCGTGCGGGACAGGTGGCGGAGAATGGCCTCATCCAGGTGCATGAGGCTAACTTGCATCCGTTTGCATGAATTTGCAAGGGAAACCAGCGGCCGGGAAGTTGCAGGGAATTCACGGAGACCTTAGATTTTTTGACTTGACGGGGGTTCGGGAGCCGCGCACAATTTGCAACATGTGACCGGTATTTCCGTGTTTTTGCACCCCATGACTGCAAATTTGCAAATCCCGCCCCTTCTCCCCACCTACACCCCGTTTCCCTTCCCCCTCCTCCGGGGCGAGGGCGACCGGGTCTTCGACCCCCTGGGCCGCGACTACTTCGACTTCTACGGGGGCCACTGCGTGGCCAGCACCGGCCATGCGCACCCGCACGTGGCCGAGGCCATCGCCGCCCAGGCGCGGGAGCTGATCTTCTACAGCACCGCCGCGGAGCTGCCCATCCGCTCCCGGGCCGCCCAGGAACTCCTGGCCTTCGCCGGTTCGGGCCGGGACGCGGGCATGTGCTCGGTCTTCTTCTGCAACAGCGGCGCCGAAGCCAACGAGAACGCCCTCAAGATGGCCTGCCGCGTGACGGGCCGGCACACGTTCGCGGCCTTCCAGGGCGGGTGGCACGGGCGCTCCACCCTCGCCCTCTCCGTCACCGACGATCCCGCCATCACCAAGCCCTACGAGCCCCTTCTGGCCCCCTGCCTCCGGCTCCCCTGGAACGACGTGGAGGCGCTGGACGCCGCCGACTTCAGCGACGTGGCGGGCGTGATCCTCGAGCCCATCCAGTCCATGTCCGGCATCCGCCCGGCCACCGCGCCCTTCCTGCGCAGGCTGCGGGAGAAGACCCGTGCCGCGGGGGCCCTGCTCATCTACGACGAGGTGCAGACCGGCATCGGGCGCCTGGGGCACCCCTTCGCCGCGGGGCTCCACGACGTGCGGCCCGACGTGATCACTTCCGCCAAGGGCCTGGCCTCGGGCGTCCCCATGGGCGCCCTGCTCCTGGCCGCGGAGGTGGCCGTGAGCATCAAGCCCGGCGACCTGGGCAGCACCTTCGGCGGCGGGCCCCTGGCCTGCGCCGCGCTGCTGGCCACGCTGCAGGTGATCCGCCAGGAGGGCCTCCTGGAGAACGTCCGGCGCCGGGAGCAGGAGATCCGGGGTGTCCTGGCGGGCACTTGCGTCACCGAGGTCCGCGGTTCGGGCCTCCTCCTGGGCCTGGTGGTGCCGGGCAGGGCCAAGGCCCTGAAGCTCCACCTCCAGGAGCGGCGCATCCTCGTGGGCGGCAGCGGAGACCCCGACGTGCTGCGGCTCATGCCCCCCCTCAACCTGGGCAGCGCGGCGGTGGACGCCCTGGCCCTGGCCTTACACAGCTTTTCCGTAGGAGACGTAGCATGAGACACGCCACCGGCATCCAGGACTTCGGCGTCGAAGGCCTGGAGGAGATCCTCACCCGGGCCCTGGCCTGGAAGCAGGGCAAGCACCCCAAGCACCTGGTCGACACGATCCTGGGCATGGTGTTCTTCAACCCCTCCCTGCGTACCCGCGCCTCCTTCGAGGCCGTCATGGCCCGGGGCGGCGGTTCGGCCATCGTCCTGGAAGTGGGCAACGGCGTGTGGAAGCTGGAGGACCGCCCCGGCGCCGTCATGGACGGGGACCGGGCCGAGCACATCCGGGAGGCCGCGCCCGTGCTGTCCCGGTATGTGGACCTCCTGGCCGTGCGGACCTTCGCGGCGGGCGGCGGCGACGCCGAGGACAACGCGGACCCCGTCATGAACGGCTTCCGCACCTTCGCCACCGTGCCCACCCTCAGCATGGAGAGCGCCCGGGAACACCCCTGCCAGGGCCTCGCCGACCTCATGACGGCCCGGGAGACCTTCGGTTCCACCAAGGGCCTGCCCGTGACCCTCACCTGGGCCCCGCACATCAAGCCCCTGCCCAAGGCCGTGCCCAACAGCTTCCTCCTCACCGCCGCCGCAGCCGGCTGCGAGGTGCGGGTGGCCCATCCCGAAGGCTTCGACCTGCACGACAGCGTGCTGGAGCAGGCCCGGGCCCTGGCCGCCCAGTCCGGCGGAAGCGTGAGCCTCACCGGCGACCAGGGCGCCGCCGTGGAAGGCAGCCGGGTCGTCTACGCCAAGGCCTGGGGCCCCGCTACCAGCTCGGGCCTCGGGGCGGAGTCGGTGAAAGACCACCCCGACTGGATCGCATCGCCCGGGCTTATGGCCAAGGCCGCCCGGGACGCCATCTTCATGCACTGCCTGCCGGTGCGGCGGAACGTGGAAGTGGCCGACGGCGTCCTGGACGGACCCTGGAGCCGCGTGGTGGACGAGGCGGAGAACCGCTTCCACGTGCAGCGGTCCCTGGTGCAGTGGCTGCTGGAGGCATGATCATGGCGCGGACCCACAACCCCTTCGATTCCCTCCACAGCGCCGCCAAGTACGTGCGGCGGTTCCGGAACCGGCCCTTCGTGGTCAAGCTCGGCGGGGAGATCCTCGAGGATCCCGCGCTGCTTCGCTCGGTGTGCGGCCAGCTGGCCCTGCTCTGGAGCTTCTCCATCCCCCTGGTGGTCGTGCACGGCGGCGGCGCGGGCCTGGATTCCCTCTGCGCCGAGCTGGGCCTGGCCACCACCAAGGTGGAGGGCCGCCGCGTCACCTCCCCCGAGGTGCTGGACGCCGCCCGCATGGCCTTCAAGGGCCGGGTGCAGATGGACCTGCTGGCCGCCCTGGAGGCCGCGGGCCTCCCGGCCGTGGGCATCTCCGGCCAGGACGCCGGCCTCATCACCTCCCGCAAGCGGCCCGTGGGCAAGGTGGACTACGGCTTCGTGGCCGACGTGGAAGCGGTGGATCCCGCCCTGGTGCGCCACCTGCTGGACGGCGGCTTCGTGCCCGTCATCGCGCCCTTCTCGGCCACCCCGGAAGGCCAGCTGCTCAACACCAACGCCGACACCGTGGCCGCCGAAGTGGCCGCGGCCCTGGGGGTGGAGAAGCTGTTCTTCATCCTGAAGGTGCCCGGATTGCTGCGGGACGTCACCGCGCCCAGCAGCCTGGTGCCCCTGGCGGACCTGACCACCCTGGACGAGATGGAGGGCGCCATCCGGGACGGCATGCGGCCGAAGATCGCCGCCGCGAAGCGTGCCCTGGCCGCCGGCGTGCGCAGCGTGCACCTGGTCTCGGGCAGCAGGCCCGATGCCATCCTGGCCGAGGTTTTCACCAACGAGGGCAGCGGCACCATGCTCGTGGCCGACCGGAACGCGGTGGTCGCATGATGGAGCCTGCCGCCCTCCTGGAATCCCTGGTGGCCGTGCCCAGCGTGTCCGGCGCCGAGCTGGCCCTGGGCGACCACGTCGCCGCGGTGGCCGCCGCCGAAGGCTTCGCGGTCAAGCGCTCCGGGGCCAACCTGTGGTTCGAGACGGGGGAGGGCGGCCCGCGCCTGCTGTTCGTGAGCCACCTGGACACCGTGCCCCCCTGCGACGGGTGGAGCGGCGATCCCTTCACGCCCCGGTGGNNGGGACCGCCGCACGGGCCTGGGCGCCAACGACGCCAAGGGCTGCGTGGCGGCCATGCTGCTCGCCGCCGCGAACCTCAAGGACCTCCAGGGCCTCCGGGCCGTCTTCGCCTTCACCGTGGGCGAGGAGGTGGGCGGCAAGGGCATCCAGGAGGTGCTGCCGCAGCTGGGCGCCCTGGACGCCGCCGTGGTGGGCGAACCCACGGGCCTGGAAGTGTGCGCGGCCCAGCGGGGCATGCTCATCCTGCGCTGCACCGCGCGGGGCGAGGCGGCCCACGTGGCCCACGCGCCCCTGGGCGACAACGCCATCCACAAGGCCGCCCGGGACATCACGCGCCTGGCGGCCATGACCTTCGAGCCCCACCCCCTGCTGGGGGAGACCCGGGCCCAGGTGACCACCGCCCAGGGCGGCCGGGCCCGGAACCAGGTGCCCGACTTCTGCGAGTTCTTCGCGGACCTGCGCACCACCCCCAACCTGGACCACGCGCTGCTGGCCGAGCGCATCTCCCGCGAGCTGGAGAGCGACGTGACCGTGCACTCCGCCCGGTACCGCGCGGTGGCCACGGATCCCGCCGATCCCCTGGTGAAGGCCGCCCTGGAGGCCTCGGGCCGCAAGGCCCCCTGCGGCTCGGTCACCGCCTCGGACTGGGCCTTCCTGGCCCACCTCCCCGCCGTGAAGATCGGCCCCGGCGACACCCACCGCAGCCACCGCCCCGACGAATGGCTCTCCCTGGGGGAGCTGGAGGCCGGCGCGAAGTTCTATGCCGAGGTGGCGCGGGT
>DBME01000196.1:32518-32819 GCA_002298155.1 Holophagaceae bacterium UBA706
CCGAGATCCTCGCCTTCACCGTCGGCTCCGATCCCGTCACCGACCTGCACCTGCTGGCCAGCGACGCCGCGGGCAGCGCGGCCCACGCCCGCATGCTGGGCGAGGCGGGCTTCCTGCCCGAGGGCGAGGCCCGGGCCCTGGTGGGCGCCCTGGCCGGGCTCCGTAAGGACGCCCAGCGCGGCGCCCTGACGATCCTGCCCGAGGAGGAGGACGGCCACACCGCCCTGGAGCACGCCCTGGAACGGACCCTGGGCGAGACCGGCCGGCGCATCCATCTGGCCCGCTCCCGCAACGACCAGGT
>DBME01000196.1:32867-33115 GCA_002298155.1 Holophagaceae bacterium UBA706
GGCGGGAGGAGGCCACGGCCCTTCCCGGCTACACCCACCTGCGCAAGGCCATGCCCGCCACCTGGGGCATGTGGGGGGCGGCCTTCGCCGAGGGCCTGCTGGAGGAACTGGAGGCGCTGCCCGCCCTGTGGGGGCGCCTGGACCGGTGCCCCCTGGGCGCCGCGGCGGGCTTCGGCGCGCCCATCGCCCTGGACCGGGGCCGCAGCGCCGCGCTGCTGGGCTTCTCCCGGGTGCAGGCCAGCCCCATG
>DBME01000329.1 GCA_002298155.1 Holophagaceae bacterium UBA706
GAGTCGCGGAGATCTCGCGGAGGGTCGCGGAGAGAAAGTCTTATCGAGCTTATGCTCCGGACTTCCTAGAGCTTGCCGTGCAGTTCGCGGTGGCTGAGCACCAGTTTCGGGATGTCCCGGCGCAGGCGCTGGGCGAGCATCTCCACCAGGGCCACGCTGCGGTGCTGGCCGCCGGTGCAGCCGATGGAGATCGTGTGGTAGGCCCGGCCTTCCTGCTGGATGTAGGGCCACGCCCACAGGATCCAGTTCTCCGCCAGCGCCAGGAAGGTCCCGAAGACGTCGGACTTCAGGAGGAAGTCGCGGACGGGGATGTCCTTGCCGGTGAGGGGCTTGAGTTCGGCGACGTAGTGGGGATTCGGCAGGAAGCGCGCATCCAGCACCATGTCCGATTCCGGGGGCACGCCATGCTTGAAGCCGAAGCTGATCAGGCGCAGGGTGGTGCCCTCCACGGGCAGGTCCGGCAGCAGCTCCGCGATCCGCTGCCGCAGCTGGCTCAGCGTGAGGTGGCTGGTGTCGACGATGGCGGTGGCCATGTCGCGGACGGGCACCAGGGACTGGCGCTCCATGGCGATGCCCTCGCGCAGGGCGCCGTCCTTGGCCAGGTAGTGGGGGCGCCGGGATTCGGAGAAGCGGCGGAGGAGGACCTCGTCCTCGGCTTCAACGAACACCACGTACACGGGGATGCTGCTGTCCAGCAGGCGCTCCACCAAAGCCGGCAGCTCCTCCGGGAACTCCGGATGACGGTTGTCCATGCCCACCGCCAGCCGGGGCCGGTTGGGGTTGAGCTTGGCCTCGAGCTCCAGGAGGGGCTCCAGGAGGCGGGCAGGTACGTTGTCCAGGGCGGTGCAGCCCGCGTCCTCCAGTGCGCTGAGCACCGATCGGCGGCCTGCCCCTGACATTCCGGTAACGATCACCAGTTCCATGGAACTAGCGAAACATAAAGGCGCGCATATGTCAGCCGGAATTTTCCAGCCGCCTTGGGAAGCCCTTGATAAGACCTACTCTTCGTCCAGGCCACCGGCCGAGAATCGCATCACCCGCTTGACCACGTCGCCCGGAAGGCCCATCTCCACCAGGGAGCCCAGTTCGTCGGGTCCAAGCTCGTGGACCTCGGAGGGTTCGCGGAAGAAGGCATCCTCGTCGGGGATGTAGGCCGGCTGGGGCTCGACCCGGTAGAGGTAGCTGATGATCTCGTCCTCGTAGCCGAAGCGCATCTGCTCGAAGTATTCGTAGCTCTCGCGCTTGTACTCGACCAGGGGATCCTTCTGGCCATAGCCCCGGAAGCCGATGGCCTCCTTGAGGTGGTCCATGACCAGGAGGTGGCGCTTCCAGGCGGAATCGATGATCTGGAGGATGGCCACCCGCTCGTGCCAGCGCAGGACGTCCTCGCTGCCCAGGCGCCGTTCCTTCTCCTCGTAGGCTTCCTTGACGGTCGCGGCGAGGGATTCGGCCACATGGGCCTGGGGGGCGTTGATGACCTCGTCAAGATCCACGCCCTGGAGGGCGTAGAGCTGCTCGAAGCGCTCCTTGAACCCGGCGACGTCCCGCTCGCCCTTCTCGGGGAGGTAGTCGTGGACCAGGCCTTCGACGATCTCGCCGGCCACGCGGAGGACGTATTCCTTGGTGTTGCCCCGGAGGATCTCGCACCGCAGCCCGTAGAAGAAGATGCGCTGCTTGTTCATCACATCGTCGTACTCGAGCAGGTGTTTGCGGATCTCGAAGTGGTGGGCTTCCACGCGCTTCTGGGACCGCTCGATGGCCCGGGTGACCATGCCCGCTTCAATGGGCTCCTCATCGTTCATGCCCAGGGTCGACATCATGTTCTTGATGCGGTCCCCGCCGAAGATGCGCATGAGGTCGTCTTCGAGGCTCAGGTAGAACCGGCTGGAGCCGGGGTCGCCCTGGCGGCCGGCGCGGCCGCGGAGCTGGTTGTCGATGCGGCGGCTCTCGTGGCGCTCGGTGCCCAGGATGTGCAGGCCGCCGGCTTCGATGACCTCCACCTTCTCGGCTTCGGTCTGGCGGGCCATCTCCTCCACCAGGGCGAGGAATTCGTCGGTCTCGCGGCCGTCCTCACGGTAGACCTCGATGTTGCGCTTGGTGGCCTCCATCTTGGCCATGCCCTCGGGGTTGCCGCCCAGGACGATGTCCGTGCCGCGGCCGGCCATGTTGGTGGCGATGGTGACGGCGCCCTTGCGCCCGGCCTGGGCGATGATCTCTGCTTCTTTGGCGTGGTGCTTGGCGTTCAGCACGACGTGGCGGATCTTGGCGGCCTTGAGGGCGTCGGACAGATCCTCGCTGCTTTCGATGCTGGCGGTGCCCACGAGGATGGGCTGGCCCTTGGCGTGGAGTTCCTTGATCTCCTCCACGATGGCGTGCTTCTTCCCGGCCTTGGACGCGTAGACGGTGTCGGCGTAGTCCGTGCGGATCATGGGCATGTTGGTGGGGATGATCACCACCTCGAGCTTGTAGATCTGCAGCAGTTCGCGCGCCTCGGTTTCGGCGGTGCCGGTCATGCCGGCCAGCTTCTCGTACATCCGGAAGAAGTTCTGGAAGGTGACGGTGGCGAGCGTCTGGTTCTCGGCGTTGACCTCGACGCCCTCCTTGGCCTCGATGGCCTGGTGGAGGCCGTTGGACCAGCGGCGGCCCGGCATCANNGCCGGTGAACTCGTCGACGATGACCACTTCCAGGCCCTTGCCGTCCTCCTTCTCCCTGACCATGTATTCCACGTCCCGCTTGTACAGGTTGTGGGCCAGGAGGGCCTGGTTCAGGCCGTGGAGGGTCTCGATGGCGGAGGGGTCGTAGAGGTTGGCCACACCCAGGATCTGCTCGGCGTGCCGGATGCCCTCGTCCGTGAGGGTCACCTGGCGGTCCTTCTCGTCCAC
>DBME01000224.1 GCA_002298155.1 Holophagaceae bacterium UBA706
CCCGGCCTGATAGGCGACCACCAGGATCACCACCCCGATGATGGCCGCCAGGCTCAGCACGGCGAACAGGGCGATGAAGCCGCGCTGGCGCCTCAAAACCAAAACTCGATCCGGCGGTCGCCGTCGCTTCCCAGGGCGACCTGGAAGGCGATCGCCTGGGGACGGAACGGCACGGCCGGTTCCCATTCCCCCACGGGGATCCAGCCGAAGTTCTCCCCTCCCGTGTCCATGCGGTCCTGGCAGACGGCCCAGGAGAACCCGGTGACGGCGGGCCACTGGCGGCGCCAGAGCACGGCCCCCCCCGGGTCGGTGGCTTGGACGTCCAGGCCTACCCCCGGCCGCAGCGCGAATTCCCAGCATGAAGGACCGGGGCCCTGGCCCCGGCAATCCCGGCTCCAGAGGAGGGCCCTGCCTGGTCCGCCCTCCCAGCGGGGCGTGCCCTGGGGCAGGTGGGAGTTGCTCTGCCATTGGGCGCCTTCGGCGACGGCACGGATGACCTCCAGCAGGTCCGCACGGCTCCGGGCCTCCGCGGCCTCCAGGGCCGAGCGCTCACCGGCCCTGACGGCCTGGATCCACACGGCGACGAGCAGGGCCACCACCATCCCGGACGCGGCGATCGCCAGGGTCATCTCCAGGAGGGTGAACCCCCGGCGCTCAGGGAATCCGCAACGCCGCATGGGTGACGGCCTCCCGTGCTCCGGACGGATCCGTCCAGGTGAGGCGGACGCGGTACCAACCGACGGACAGGGCCGGCTGGGCATCCTCCCGCACGGCCTCCCATTGCCAGGCGCCCAGGACGGGATCCGTGCCCGCGGCGGCGAGGGCCTGGCGGCGGGCTTCGGGGACCCTGAGATGCTCGAGGTGGTCCAGCCGGGAGAAGAGGATTTCCGTGGCCCGGGTCTCCTCCCGGGCCCAGGCCTTGGCCTTGATCGCGTTGCGGTCCGATTGCGTGAGCGCGCCCAGGAGCGCGGCGGTGCCGACCCCGACCACCAGGAGGGCCATCACCACTTCCAGGAAGGTGAAACCCTTCTGCGGGGACATGGTCACCAGCTCACGATGTCCGCGGCTTCCCCGGATCCCCCGGCCTGCCCGTCGGAGCCGAAGCTCACGATGTCGAAGTCCCGGCCCAGGTCGCCCGGGGAGCGGTAGGCGTAGGGGTTGCCCCAAGGGTCCCGCGGCACGGCCTTGACCAGGTAGGGCCCCTTCCAGTTGGGGCTGTTGGCGGGGGCCGTCTGGAGGGCCTCCAGGCCCTCCTGCGTGGTGGGGTAGCGGCCCATGTGCATGCGGAAGGTCTCGAGCCCCTGGCGGAACAGCTCGATCTGGGTCCGGGTGGCGGTGATCCGGGCATCGCTGGAATGTCCCACCAGGCGTGGCCCCACGAGGGCCGCCAAGGTTCCCAGGATGACCAGGACGACCACGAGTTCGAGCAGGGTGAAACCCCTCTGGCGGGGTCGTTCAGCGCACAAGGCCATTTTCCATTTCTCCCATCAACGAAAAGAGGCTCCAGGCCAGGCCCAGCAGGACTGTTCCCAGCAGGACGAGGATGGCCGGTTCCAGCCACTGTTGTAGACGCACCAGATCCTGCTCCAGCTGCTCCCGGTAACCGTCCGCCACGGCGGCCGAAGCCCCGGCGAGATCGCCCACCTGGAGGCCCGCCAGCAGGACGGCATTCAGCCCCGGGGCATCCTCCACCCAGGCGGACAGCACCTGCTCCGGACGCTCCCCGACCTGGATGGCGCGGCGCAGTTCGTGGGCCTGCCAGCGGTCGCCCAGGAGCCCGAAGGCTTCCATCAGGGAGACGCCTCCCCCCAGGGCCATGGCGAGGGCCGACCAGGCCTCGGTGCGGGTCCTGTGGCGGCCGAGGCGGCGGAAGCCGGGCAGTTTCTGGGCCGCCTCGCCACCGGACATGAGCCAGCCGAGGCCGAAGGCCAGGGTCCCCAGGAGCGCCACCGCGATCCAGCCCGTCCATTGAAGGACTTCCAGGCGGGCCGGCAGGGGTTTCCCCATGCTGGTCCACATGCCCGTCAGGGCCGGGAATACCTTGACCAGGAGCACCACCAGGGCGATTGTGGCGGCGCTGACGACGACGGTGGGGTAGGCGAGCTTGCCCCGCAGCTCCCTCCGGAAGGCGGCGCGGTCCAGCAGGCTCCGGTGCGCGAGGCTGGCCCCCTGGGCCAGGTCACCGGCGGCTTCCCCGGTGCGGAGGAGCGCCGGGATCAACTCGGGGAGGGACGTCACGTTCCGGGCCACGGATTCGCTGAAGCGACGGCCGCCGATCACATCCTGGCAGATCCGGTGGACGTTCTCCGGCTCGGGGGCCGCATCGGCGAGGAGGTCCAGGGCACGGTCCAAGGGCACTCGCCCCTGGAGGGTGCGCGCCAGGGCGGAGAACCACGGCGCCCAGGCCGCAGGGTCGGTCTGCCGCCGAAGCCCGAAGAACGCCCTGGACACCTGCTTCCGCCCGATCACTTCCCCGCCGCGGATCCGCAGGGCGGCCTCGAAGGCCTCCACGGCCTCCGGCCGCAGCTGGACCGTGCGGATCTCACCCCGATCCAGGAGCGTCAGGCTGATCATGGCCCGTCCCAGAGGCCGGCGGCCTTCAGTTCGGACAGGGGGACGAGGCCGGACGCCATCTTGGCGCGGGCATCCTCAAGGAGGGCGGGGAACCCATGCTCGCGCAGGACCGCCACCATGTCCTCCTCGGGGGCCTGGCGGCGCACGAGGTTTCTCAGGGGTTCCGCGGGGCCTCCTTCGAAGACGGCGATGCGCCCGTCCAGCCCCGTGCCGGAGCAGGCGGGGCAGCCTTCCGGGGTGCCCGCGCAGGCCCGGCAGGCGAGGCCGACCAGCCGCTGGGCGAGCACGCCGAGGACCGCGTCGGCCGTGAGGTAGGAGGGGATGCCCATGTCGTGCAGCCGGGTGAAGGCGCCGACCGCGGAGTTCGTGTGGAGGGTGGACAGCACGAGGTGGCCGGTGAGGCTGGCCCGGAGGGCGATCTCCGCCGTCTCCTTGTCCCGGATCTCCCCCACGAGGATCACGTCCGGGTCGTGGCGGAGGATGGCCCGTAGGCCCTGGGCGAAGGTCAGGCCGATGTCCGGGCTCACCTGGACCTGGTGGGCCCCCTCCAGGGCATACTCGACCGGATCCTCGAGGGTCACGATCTTGAGATGCACCCGGTCGAGCTCGCGGAGGAGGGAATAGAGGGTCGTGGTCTTGCCGCTGCCNNGCCGCTGCCGGTGGGGCCGGTGATGAGGATGATGCCGGAACGGCGGAGCGCCCACTCGCGGAGGGCGGTCAGGAGAACGGGTGGCATGGCCAGGTCGTCGAGTCCCTGCATCGCATCCTGGCGGGTTCCGCCCCCGAGGATCCGGATGACGGCGCCTTCGCCTTCCACGCCGGGCAGGACGCTGACCCGGAAATCGTGACGCTGGCCGCCCAGGCGGCGCTCGAAGCTTCCGTCCTGGGGGAGGCGTTCCTCGGCGACGTCCAGGGAGGCCATGACCTTGATGCGCGGGATGAGCGCGGCCTGGAACATGGCCGGGACTTCCGGACCGGTGCGGAACCGGCCGTGGAGCCGGTAGCGCAGATGCAGGACGCCGGATTCGAAGGCGAGGTGCAGATCGGAAGCCCCCATGCGGACGCCCTCGGCCAGGGCCTCGTCGAGCCAGTCCACCACGGGGCTGGAGAGGCCTCCGCCCGCCTGTTCCCAGGGCGTCTCCTCGGCCGAGACGGCCGCCTGCGGCTGGAAGTCGTAGAACAGGATGTGGGCCAGGGGCTTCCAGACCCGGAGGTTGGTCAGGGTCTCCTGGTCGAAGGGGTCGGGGACGGCCAAGGTCTCCCGGGGGCGCCACGCGGGGCGGAACCCGGGGAGGGGCAGAAGGAGGAAACGGTGGCGCCGGTTGGTCCGCTTGAGCAGGCCGCCTTTGGCCAGGTAGGTGCAGGTCCGCTGTCCGAAGGGTGTGGCCAGGGGTTCGAAGTGGGGCGGGAGCCGCTCGAGGAAGGGCAGGCCCGACATCTGGCTGAGAATCTCAAGGCGCTGGCGCCTGGAGAGGCCGCCCATCCGGACGAGCAGCGTTCCGATGCGCTCCCCAGCCTGTGCCTGGATGGCCAAGGCACGGTTCAGGTCCGCTTGGGTAAGCCAGCCCCTCATGAGGGCATGTTCGCCGAATAACATGAATTACACCGCTGCCATACGTATGGGAAGGCTGATTATACACCGGCCCGGCTACTTCATCCTGGCGAGGAGGTCCTTCACGGCGTCCTTGTGCACGAGGAAGGTGAGCATCTTGAGCTTCACGTAGTCATCGCGGTAGAAGGTGTAGCCGGGGACGCCGCGCTGGCTGCTGCGGGCGCTGTCCTTGATGAGGAACCACTCGTGGCCGGCCTTCTTCGTGTAGCCGACGATGTGGATGCCGTGGTCGTCGTCGGTGGTCTTGTTGTTGATGCGGTACTCGCGGCTGTCCTGGTTGATGGCCTCGGGAGGGCAGTCGAAGGTGGGCACGATGGCGCAGTCCTCGGCGCCCTGGTAGCCGGGCTCGCTCACGTCGCCGCCCAGGGCGATGGTGTAGCCCGCCTGCGCGGCCTTGGCGAGGCCGCCGTACCAGTCGGCGAGGGGTACGTTGAGGTAGTTGCGGCTGTGGGCCCAGTTGTCAGGCACCGGATACTCGGCCTTGGTCCAGAAGGGCGCGGTGAGCTGAGACATGAACTCCACGTAGTCATCGGGATTCAGCTTCACCACTTCGGCCAGGTACTGGCGGGGCGTCAGTTCGCGACCGCCCACGGTGACCTTCTCGGGGGGGACGCCCAGGTGCTTGTCCAGGATGGCGCGCACGCAGCGGAGCACGGTGGCCTCGTCCCAGGTGCCGCCCTGTTTCACGGAGGCCAGGTAGGCATGGAGCTCGTCGATCAGGAGCTCGTGGTTGAAGACCGTCTGGCCCCCCTGGAGGCCCGTGTAGGCGGCCTCGGGCACGATGCCGTACTGCTTCCAGCGCAGGAGCACGCCCTCGGACTCGCTGCCCTCCTCGAAGACGCTTCTGCCCTGGGTGCGCACGTACTCCCGGGCCTTCTCCACATACTCCCAGTACACGGTGAACATCTCGGAGAGCTTCAGCTCCTTGCCGTTGATGCGCTTGGCCTCGCTCTCCAGGAAGGAGGTGGTGCTGAAGCACCAGCAGGTGTTCGTCCACCACTGGCGCTTGGGGGGCGTATGCCACTGGACCTTGAAGTCCTTGAGGTCATGGGGGCGTTCCAGGGCGGAGAGGTCCACGGTGAGGAACCGCCCGGGCTTGTCCTCGGCCTGGGCGTAGGGCTTGCCGCGGCGCTCGGCCAGGAACCTGTCCCGGGCCGCCTCCTCCTCCTTCTCCCGGGGGAGGAGGACCTGCTCCTTGTAGATGGCGTGGTCCTGCGCCGCCAGGGGCAGGACTGCCAGAAGGGCGAGTGCTTGCAGCATTTTCATGGGGTTCTCCGAAGGGAGCGGGGGCGGGCATGACGAAGGCCGGGAATGCTCCCGGCCTTCGTGGGTGTGGCGGGCGGG
>DBME01000255.1:0-2584 GCA_002298155.1 Holophagaceae bacterium UBA706
GGAGGGCGGCGAGGGCGGGGATGCCCGCGGCCAGCGCGAGGGCCAGGGCCGACACCGGGCGGGAAAGGAATCGATGCATGGGTGCTCCTGGAGGGATGTCGGTCACTGGGCGATGAGGGTGCCCACGGCTACGGAGATGTCAGCCATGCGCATTTTCTTGTCGAGGGTCCACAGGTCGTCGGTGACGGAGCCGATGTCCTCGGGGATGACCTTGGCCTTGAGGACCGACAGGGTGATCCTCGCGCCGGAGCTGAGCTTCACCGTGCTGTCCAGGGCGATGGAGATCTGGCACAGGGCCACGCCGGAATCCTGGGCGGCCTGGTCCCGGTCCTTCTGGTAGAGGCCCACGGACAGGATGTTGCCCTTCTTGACGCCGCCGGTGATGGCCTGGAGGTCGTTGGGATCGGTGCTCCCGGCCATGTGGAGCTGGTAGACGCCGGTGTCGTTGATGGGAAGCCCGCTGTCGAAGGTGGTGAACTTCACCCCGGCCGAGGCCTGGAGGTTGAAGCCGGCGCCGCGGGTCTTGAGGCCCGAGGGGCCCACGAGGTTGAGCACCAGGCGGGTCGAGGTGGACGTGCCGTCCTTCACCAGGCGCCAACCGGAACCCAGGGGATCGGTGTAGGCGAGGGTGGTGGCGTCCGGCGCGGGCGTGACGACCGTGGTGTCGGGAGAGGAACTGGAGGAGGAGCAGGCCGTCAGACCCAGGAGGAGGACGGCGCAGAGGGGGAGGAGAAGGGAGCGTTTGCGCATGGAAGTCCTCACTTGTTCCACCAGGTGGAGCGCATGGCGTCCACGAACGCCGCCACGTCGGCGTCGTCCACGATGGGGGCGTTGAACATGGAATGGGCGGGGTTGACCGCCTGCGTCAGGTACCAGGAGAAGGCGATGGGGCCAAGATCCACGGCGTCCTGCTGGTTGTCGCCGTCGGCGTCCATGTTGATGATGAACGCGCGGCCTTCGGCGAACTGCCGGGGGTCGGCCTTGCTGGTGGCGGTGATGGCGAACCACCCCTTCTCCAGTGGGGTCACCCAGGCGCCGTCGGCGTTGATCACGCCGCCGCCGGTGACGTAGCCCAGCATCCCAGGCGTCAGGCCGGTGTTGTAGACGGAGGGGCCGCCCGTGGACCAGGTGACGGAGGTGTCGGCGTTGTTGAGGACGGTGATCTTCGGCTGGACCGCCACGCCCATGGGGAGGTACTGCTTGTGGCCGTAGCCCGTATCGGAGAAGTGGTTGCGCACGATCCAGTCGTTGTCCCGCCAGTCTGCGAAGAGCACCTGGGTGCGGGGCGCCTCGCCGTAGGCGCGGCCCACGTTGACGGCGCCGAAGGCGTTCTCCACGGCGATGGATTCGGGGCAGTCCCAGCCAAAGCCATAGAGGTTCTTGGCGGCCTCGATGGCCTGCTTGCGGGCCTCGGCATAGGTCACGGTGCCGGTGTTGCCGCTGTAGAGCCGCTCGGTGACGGTGACGAACCAGATGTGGGCGGCCTTGTCGTTGCCGATCCCCGTCATGCCCTGGGGCATGTAGACGCTGAAGTCGTCCGCGCCGGCGGTGGTGGAGGCGCCGTGGGCCAGGAAGTACAGGGCCCGGTTCAGGGGGCCGGAGGAATAGTGGCCGTCCAGGTAGAGGAGGCCGTCGTACCACCCGTCGGGGCTGCGCTGGTCCTTGCTGGGCCTGTCCATCCACCGGATGGGGGTGCCATGCCCGGCCTGGTAGCCCACGCGCCAGTCCGCGCCGGTGGCGGGGACCTTGGCGGGATCATCCTCGGCGGCGCGGCCGGCGTAGGCCTTGGCCATCTGCGCGAAGAAGTCGCTGGTAGCCTCGTCCAGGCCCGCTTCCTCGTAGCCGGGCGCGTTGGTGAACTCGACGGTGGAGCTGGTGACCCCGTGGGTCATCTCGTGCGCGACCACGTCGAACTCGGACAGGGCCGAAAGGCCATTGGGATTTCCGGGCCAGCTGCCGGCCCCCAGGAAGAGGCCGTTGTACCAGGGCGACCAGGACGCGTTGTCCCGGTTGTAGGAACCGGTCTCGAGGACCTGCGCGAACACGGTGGTACCCTGGCCGTCCATGCCGTTGCGGCCCATGACGTTGAGGAAGAAGTCCCAGGCTCCGGCCATGCCGTGCATGGCGTCGACGCCCGCGCTCTGGCCGTTGGCACCGCCCTCCTGGCCCCAGGCGGTGAAGGGCTGCCCGTCGCCCCAGGTGTTGACGGGGTTGGACTGGAAGAGCCAGGCATTGCCCGTGGCCACGCCGGCGGCATCGTGCTCCTCGTACCAGGCCTGCATGCCCGTAGCGCCCCACCCGGATTCATCGGGGGTGAAGTTGGAGAGGTAGGGGTTGGGGCGGGTTCCCCGGGTGGTGTCGAACAGGGCGTAGGTCCCGTCGGCCATGAGGCTGGTGGGGATCTCCACGGCGCCCGAATAGGTGCCCATGCCGGTCCCCGTGGCGGGGGCGACCTGGTGCTTCATGCGGTCCTCGATCCGCAGGATCGCGCCGGTGCGCGCATCCACGTGGTAGACGAGGTCACTGGCGCCGTTGGCGCCCCGCAGGGCGGCCCTCACCTCGTAGGCCCAGACGTAGGGCTCCG
>DBME01000255.1:2592-3880 GCA_002298155.1 Holophagaceae bacterium UBA706
CCTGGCGGCCCGTGGCGGCGTCCCAGGTGGTGGCGAGACCGCCCAGGAGGCGCGCCGGGAAAACCACCTGCTCCACCGCGGGTGCCGCGGCGAGGGTGGCCTTGGCACCCAGGTGCCGGAGGACGGCCGCGGAGGCCTGGGCCGGGGTCAGTTCGGGATTCCCCGCGACCTGGACGCCCTTGCTCACGTAGTCGGTGCGGGTCTCGATCCCGCCGGCGGCGGTGACCTTGGCGATGGCCTGGCTGCCCAGGACCCGGCAGCCGTTGAAGGTGTGGTCCAGCCGCACCACGGAAACCCCGCTGGGTGCCGAGGCGACGTGGGCCGTGCGGAAGGACTCGGCGGAGCTAAGGCCCAGCGAAGACCGCAGCGCCTTGACATGGTCGAGGGCCTGGGTGGTGCGCAGGGCCTCCTGGGACCGCTGGAACAGGACCTGCGGCGAAGGCGGAAGGCGAAGGGGGCTCGAGGCGGCCGCAGGAACCGCGCCGAGGGTGAGGGTCAGCGCCAAGGCCGGCAGGACCCGAGGGTGTGCAACGTTCATGGATTCTCCCCTGGAATGGGATGGGTGGGGGTTCTCGATGGGACGGGAAGCGATGCCGCCGCCCGGATCACTTGGCGCTCAGGGTTCCCACGGCGATGTTCATGTCGACCAGGTGGGACTTGGCTGCCATGTCGTAGGTGACCGTGGTGGAAAAGGCCCCGATGTCCTCGGCCATGTGGCGGGCCTTGGTGATGGTCAGGGCCAGCGCGTCGCCCGCCTTGAGGTTCGCGGCGGCGTCGAATTCCAGTGCGATGCGGCACAGGGGCTGGCCCGACTCCTTGGCGGTGGCGCGCCGGTCCTTCTGGAAGATCCCCACCGTCAGGACGTGGCCGGGCTGGACACCGCCCGCGAAGAGGCGGGGCTCCAGGGGGTCCTTGCCGGGGGCCACGGAACCGTCGCCCATGGGGTCCGTGTTCCAGAGCTCATAGACGCCGGCGTCGGCGATGGGCCACCCGGATTCGGTGAAGTTCCCGAACTTCACCGTGGCGGGGGCCTTGAGATTGAAGGCGGCGCCACGGGTCTTGAGGCCCGAGGGGCCCACGAGGTTGAGCACCAGGCGNNGCGTCCTTCACCAGGCGCCAGCCGGAGCCGGCGGGATCGGTGTAGGCGAGGCCCGTGGCGGCGGTGACGACCACCTCGGGTGCCGGCGCGTCATGGCTGGAGCTGCAGGCCAGGGACAGGCCCAGCAGGATGCTCGTCAGGAAAAGGGGCTTGATCATGGGGCTCCTTGTAAGGAAGGGGGTGCGAGGG
>DBME01000099.1 GCA_002298155.1 Holophagaceae bacterium UBA706
AACGGCCCGGAGCTCAGGCTCCGGGCCGTTTCTTCGTGAAGCGGTCCGTGCCGGGCTCCGCGCCCGGTCCCGCCGGGCTGAAGCCGCACCGGAGCAGGACCCGGGCCGAGGCCTCGTTGCCCTGGGCGGCGTGGGCCACGACCTCCTCCACGGAAGGCTCGCCGAAGGCGCGTTCCAGGAGCGCGGTCACCATCTCGGTGGCATAGCCCGCGCCCCGGGCCCCGGGAAGGACCGAGTACCCGATCTCCACGGCCCCGTCCTCGGGCGGGCCCATGTAGCCCGCGTTGGCCACCAGGACGCGCTCGCCGCCGTCCCCCGCGGCCACGGCATACCAGCCGTACCAGCCCACGCAGGCGGCCCCCCCTTCCGCGAGCCGGTCCCGGAAGAAGAGGATGGCGTCCCGGTCGTACTCCCCGGGAGGCCAGTCCCCCGGCACCCTGGCGTCCAGGAGCGGGTCCAGGTGGCCGGGGCCGAGCAGCTCGGCCTCCAGGTGGTCCAGGGTGGCCGCGATCATTTCCAGGCGCGGTGTGTGAAGGGTCAAGCCAGGGGTCAAGGAGTGCTCCTCGCGGTGTCCAGGGGGTCGTTCCCATCCAGCTCCCCCAGGAGCCGGTCGGCCTCCTCCAGCCGGTCCTCGCCGAAGACCCGGATCCCCGCCCCCTGGAGCAGGGCCACCGTCACCCCGGCGCCCGGAATGCGCACGCCGCTGAAGGAGCCGTCGTGCACCGCGCGGCTTCCGCAGGACGGGCTGCCCTCCTTCAGGACGGCCACGCGGGTTCCCGCGCGTTCCGCAAGATCCAGCGCGAGGCAGGCTCCCCGCACGAAGGCATAGGTCACGTCCTCGCCCGAGGCGGTGCGCACCGCCGCTTCGCTGCGCAGGACCGCCTGGCCTCCTCCACCCGCCTGGATCTCCGCGGCGGGCCGGGGAATGCTGAGGCCGGCGTCCACTTCGGGACAGATGGGGATGATCCGCCCTTCGGCCAGCCAGCGCGCCAGGATGGGGCTGGGATCCGCGCTGGAGCCGCCGTCATACCGGACCGGCTGGCCTAGCAGGCAGGAACTCACGAGCACGCGCATGACCATGGCAGGCTCCCGGGCCGGTGGGGCAAGCCCCGAGTATAGATCATGCGTCGACGGTGACCTCCAGGTCCCGCAGGAGGCCGTCGCGCAGATCGTAGATCCAGCCATGGATGGCCAGGGACTGGCCCCGGGCCCAGGCCTCCCTCACGAGGGGCAGCTCCGACAGCACCCGCACCTGGGCCAGGACATTGAGCTCGCAGAGACGGTCGATGCGGGCCTCCCCTTCGGGCAGGGCCGCCAGCTGGGCCTCGTGCTCACGGTGGAGGTGGCGCACCGGCGTGATCCAGCCCTCCAGCGGATCCGTCATGGGCGGGCCCATGGCGGCCTGGACCCCGCCGCAGTGATAGTGTCCCGTGACGATGATGTGGGAGACCTTCAGCTGCTCCACGGCGTACTGGACCACGGCCAGGCAGTTGGGATCGTCGGCGCGGACGAGGTTGCCCACGTTGCGGTGAACGAAGAGGCTGCCGGGAGCGAGGCCCACGATCTCGTTGGCTGGGACCCGGCTGTCCGCGCAGCCGATCCACAGGTAGTCGGGTTTCTGGATGGCGCAGAGCCGGCCGAAGAAGTTCGGATCCTGCGCCACATGGCTGGCGGCCCAGGAACGGTTGTTGGCGAAGAGCTGGGGCAGGAAACGCATGTCAGGGCCCCGGGGGAAGGCTAGGCTGGTTCATTGGCGACATCTGGGTCCGTTAAAAAACAGGGTCATGGCCGGAATGCTCAACGATTTCAAGGACGCAAGCCGCGTCATCTTGAGAACGCATCCTGGCCATTCTGCCCGAAGACCGCCCGCGCGCCCAACGGAATTCACGGCTGGGCGAGGCGGTTGGACTCGGGGTCGCCGTGACGGTGGTGGACGTGTAGGTCTGGGTGTCCCCCACCGGGTTCTTCAGGCGGCATCCGGTTCGCGGCGCTCGCGCCACAGGTGGAGGAAGGCCAGCCCCGCCCCCAGGAGCACGGCCACGTCGGCGACGTTGAACACGCCGGTGCGCAACGGCCCGGCCGAGAGGACCAGGAAGTCCGTCACGGCGCCGGAGAAGGCGAGCCGGTCGATGAGGTTGCCGATGCCGCCTCCCAGGACCAGGGTGAGGGCGAAGGCGAGCCCGTTGGAGAGGCGGCGGGAGAGGGCCAGGTAGATGAGGCCCGCCAGCAGGATCAGACCCACCAGGGTGGAGAACAGGAAGAAGCGGACCTGGGGCGGCATCTGGGCGCCGAAGCTGAGGAAGGCGCCGGGGTTCCGCACGAGCGTGAGCTTCAGGGTCCCCTGGAGGTAGGACCGGGGGGCCGCGGGTGACAGCCACAGCCGCGCCGCGCCCTTGGTGATCTGGTCACAGCCCACGGTGCAGGCCAGGACGGAGGCCAGGGTCATCAGGCGGAGGCGGTGGTCGGCGGGGGTCGTCATGGCGGGTCCTGGCGGGGCCTTCGGATCGGGCATCTCCAGGGGTGGAGAAGGGGACCCAGGCATCGCGTCCCGTTCCGGATACGGACGAAACGGATCCTGGAATAGTGCTCCTGGCGGATGCCCGTCTCAGGCCTCCGGGGAGGCCGGTGCGGGAAGGGCGCGCCGGAAGCCCCAGAGCAGCAGGGCCAGTCCCGCGCATGGCAGCCAGACCCAGCGCAGTTCCGACAGGAGCACCTCGGCCCCGTGGGACGACAGGAGCCGGCGGAGTCCCAGGGGCGCCACCCGGATCACCTGCACGGGCGCGAAGAACCGCTCCGAGGAGAAGGGCCAGAGCAGGGCGATGCCTTTGCCGCCGGTGGTGAGGGCATCCAGGAGCCCGTGGGAGGCCATGGAAAGGGCCAGGAAGGCCCAGGCGGCCAGGAACCCCGGCCCGGTCCTGCGAAGGCCCCAGGCCACGGCCAGGGAGACCAGGACGGCCACGGGCAGGGCATGGGAGAACCCCCGGTGCCCCAGGTCGGCGCCGTAGGGGATGCCCAGGCGTAAGCCGACCACATCAAGGTCGGGGAGGGCCGAGAGGGCCATGCCGGCGAAGAGCAGGGGGCGGGAGACGCGTTCGCGGCCCAGCCCGAGGCCCATGGCCAGGGGGACCATCGCGTGGGTGAGGATGGTGGGCATCGGTCAGCGCCAGACCCAGGTGGCGCCTTGGGACGGGAACATCGACGCGGCCCCTCCCGGATGCTCGTTCAGGGGTGGGAAAGGGGATCGCATGGCTAAAAGATACGCCCAATACCCAGCCGGGGCCATGTTTGGCCGGCGGCATGGAATTCACCGTGGCCCGCCACCCGCGGGTCCCCCAAACTGGGGGTGCCGTCCGAACCGGCGCCTGCCCGGAGTCCCCATGCCCAAGTCCCGCCTCGAGGCCTTCAGTGACGGCGTGCTGGCCATCATCATCACCATCATGGTGCTCGAAATGAAGGCGCCCCATGGCGACGCGAGCCTGGCGTCCCTGCGCTCCATGCTGCCCGTGTTCCTCAGCTACATCCTTTCGTTCACCTACGTGGGCATCTACTGGAGCAACCACCACCACCTGCTCCAGGCCACCCGGAAGGTGAGCGGCAAGGTGCTGTGGGCCAACCTCCACCTGCTNNGGATGGGGGAGAACCACTTCGCCCGCTGGCCGGTGATCATGTACAACCTCGTGCTGCTGCTGGCGGGCATCGCCTATTACATCCTGAGCCGGACCCTGGTGAGGCTCCATGGGACGGAAAGCGCGCTGGCCCTGGCGGTGGGGCGGGATTTC
>DBME01000113.1 GCA_002298155.1 Holophagaceae bacterium UBA706
GAGGCGCCGAGGAGCCGAGGATCACCGAGGAAAGAATTAAAGCCTTCCTGGCAGATATTTCTCCGTTTCCTACCTGGCAGCCAACCAATCGCCCCACCAGGTGGCCACGGCGGCGGCCAGACGGTCCTTGGGGAGGGGTCCCAGGGGTTCGCCCACCCCGGCGGCCGTTATGGGCAGCAGGGAATTGGCCTGGTGGCCGAAGCCCCCGCCCTGCCCCACGTGGTTGGCCAGCACCGCGTCCACGCGCTTGCGCTGGAGCTTGGCGGCGCCGTTGGCCACCAGCTCCTCGGTCTCCGCGGCGAAGCCCAGGAGCCACTGGGAACCCGTGCGGCGCTCGGAGAGGGTCGCCAGGATGTCGGGGGTGCGCACCAGGGTCAGGGTCTCGTTCCCCTCGGCCTTCTTCACCTTGGCGGGGGCGCAGGCTTCGGGGCGCTGGTCGGCCACGGCGGCCGAGGCCACGAAGCCGTCCATGGCGGGCCACACCTCCAGGCAGGCCTCCAGCATCTCCTGGGCGCTGCGTACGCGGCGGGTGCGCACGCCCCAGGGCGCGGGGAGGTCCCCTCCCAGAACCAGCTCCACCTGGGCTCCGCGGTTGCGGAAGGCCCGGGCCAGTTCCACGCCCATTTCACCCGTCGAACGGTTGGTGAGGGTGCGCACGGGGTCCAGATCCTCCCGGGTGGGTCCGGCCGTGATGAGGATGCGGCGCCCCTGGAGGCAGGGGTGGGCCGGACCGGCCAGGGTCTCGATGGCGTCGGCGATATCGTTGATTTCAGCAAGCTTGCCCGTGCCCTCCTCACCGCAGGCCAGCAATCCCTCNNGCCGAAGGGCGGCCACATTGGCCTGCACCGCCGGGTGGGCCCACATGGCCTTGTTCATGGCGGGGGCCCACAGCACCTTGGCGGTGGTGGCCAGGAGCAGGGTGGAGAGCAGGTCGTTGGCCAGCCCGTTGGCCGTCTTGCCCAGGATGTCCGCCGTGGCGGGCACCACCGCGGCCACGTCCGCCCACCGGGCCAGGTCCACGTGTTCGATGATGGGGTTGGGCCGCCACTCGTGGTACTCGGGGTTGGCGCCGAAACAGGGCTGGCCCGTGAGGGATGCCAGGGTCAGGGGCGTGATGAACCTGGAACCGGCGTCCGTCAGGCAGCATCTCACCACATGTCCCCGCTTCGTCAGGGTCCGGGNNGGGCCAGTTCGGCGGCCCGGTAAGCCGCGATCCCACCCGTGATGCCCAGCAGAATGTTCATGATCAAGCCTCCACGTCTATCCTAACGCTGGATATCCCCCCATTTCCTTGATACACTTGGCAACTTCGAGGGAAGTCCATGACCACACAGCGAACCGTAGTGCATATTCCGGAAGAGATCGCCAACAAGTACCGTTTCGTCGTGATCACGGGCAAGCGCTGCGAGCAGCTCCAGCGGGGCGCCTACCCCAAGGTAGAGGTCACCGTCCCCATGAACAAGCTGGGCCAGCCCCAGGAAGCTCCCCGTCTCGCCTCCTTCTGGGCCCAGGTGGCCATCAAGGAAGTCGAGGAAGGCCGCATCGCCTTCGAAGAGCCCGAAGTGACCGTCCTGGACTACACCACCGAGATCCCCATCTCCGTCGAGTAGGTCCCGCCCGGCACCTGGAAGAGCCCCCGCGAGGGGGCTTTTTCGCGTCGCGGCTCAAATTTCAACACCCGATGAAATTCCCCTTGCCTTCCGCTCAGGCGACTCCATAATTCAACAAGCGTTGAAAAAGGATCCCCCGTGCCCGCTCCCCGTTCCCCCCGAGGTCCCAAGTCCGTGAAGATGGATCCGCGGACGCTCCTGGACGCGGCCCTCAAGGTCTTCGCCCGGGAGGGTCTGGAGGGCGCCAGCCTCCGGGCCATCGCCCGGGAGGCGGGCTGCGACCCCTCCCTGATCTACTACCATTTCGAGAACAAGGAGGCGATGTTCGCCGCCCTCCTGGAGGAGCGCATCCCGCCCCTGGTGGCGGATCTGCGCCACCTGGCCAACCCCCTGGATCCGCGGTCCACGGCAGAGAAGCTCTGGACGGCCATGCAGCTCTTCCACACGCACCTCCACGACAGCGCCGGCTTCCGGAGCATGGTGCGGGGGCAGATCGTCCGGGGGGTCGAGACCCTGCCCGAGCTCCTGGCCAAGAAGCTCCTGCCCGCGAACCTGGCCATGCAGGCCATCGTGCGCCGGGGACTCCGCCGCGGCGAGCTCCGGCCGGGGCTGCACCCCCTCCTGGTGATCATGTTCCTCCTGCGCATGGAGGCCGAGATCCTCGATCTGGTCCCCGTCTTCGCGCAACGCGCCGTGGGCATGCCGCCTGAACGGGCCCTGCCCCTGGCCGAGCGCACCTGGTTCGAGGTGTTCTGGCGCGGCGTGGCCACGCGGCCCCTGGACCCCCTTCCCTTCCTCCCCGACCCGGAGCTCCCATGAAGAAGACCGCCCTGGCCCTGCTGGCCCTGCTCGCCCTCGGCTGCCGCCACGAGGACACCGTCACGCTCAACGGCCGCGTGGAGGCCTACCTTTCGGACCTGGGCCCGCGGGTTTCGGGCTCCATCACGGCCATTCCGGTCTTCGAGGGCCAGCGGGTGAAGGCCGGCGACCTGCTGGTGCGCCTCAGCGCCGACGAACTGGGCGCCGCGGTGGAACGGGACACGGCGGGCCTGGTCTCGGCCGAGGCCCGGAACCGCATGTACCAGACCGGGAACCGCCAGGAGGACATCGCCCAGGGCGCCGCCCGGGTGAAGGACGCCGAAGCGGCCCTGTCCCTGGCCTCCGACACCCTCGAGCGGGTGCGCAACCTCCACCGGGAGAAGGTGGCCTCCAAGGCCGACCTGGACAAGGCCGTGGCGGACCGGGACCGGGCCGCGGCGGCCCTCAACCTGCAGCACAAGGCCCTGGAGGAGCTCAAGGCCGGCTTCCGCCCCGAGGACCGCGCCGCCGCCGGCGCCGATGCGCGCAAGGCCCGGGCGGTGCTGGACCAGAGCAAGGTCCAGGCCGGGTTCCTGGAGATCCGCGCCCCCTTCGACGCGGTGGTGGTGCACCGCCTCCGGGAAGTGGGTTCGGTGGTGAGCCCCGGCCAGGCCGTGGTGACCATCGCCCGCCTCGACCGGCTCTGGGTGCGCCTCTACATCCCCCAGCCCCTGCAGCCCCGCATCTCCCAGGGCATGGCCCTCCAGGTGGCCGCGCTGGATGGCCGCGCCTTTCCGGGAACCCTGGACGAAGTGGCCAGCGAACCCGAGTACACCCCCAAGATGGTGGAGACCGCCGAGGAGCGCGTGAACCTCGTCTACCCCGCCAAGGTGAACCTGGCCCAGGGCTGGGACAAGGGCCTTCTCCCCGGCGTGGCCGTGGATGTGCGTTTCACGCCCCGAGCCAAGTGACCATGGGCCGCCTCCTGGAAGCCACCGGTCTCGCCTGCCGCTTCCCCGGCGGGAAGAAGGCCGTGGACGGCGTGGACCTGGTCCTGGACGAAGGCGACCTGGTGGGCCTCATCGGCCCCGACGGCGCCGGCAAGACCACCACTTTCCGCATGCTCATGGGCCTCCAGCGCCCCACCGCCGGGCGCATCCACCTGATCACGGACCGGCAGGGCCTCAGCTACGTGCCCCAGGTCTTCAGCCTGGCGCCGGATCTCACGGTCCTGGAGAACCTGCAGCTCCAGGCCCGCCTCTACGGCCTGCGCGACGCCGGTCCCCGCATCACCTCGCTCCTCGCGTCCGTGGACCTGGACCGGTTCCGGGACCGCCTTTCCGGGGCGCTGTCGGGGGGCATGAAACAGAAGCTCGCCCTTTGCGCCGCGCTCCTCCCCCGCCCCCGGCTCGTGCTCCTGGACGAGCCCACCACCGGCGTGGATCCCGTGTCCCGGCGGGAATTCTGGTCCATGCTCCACGCCATCCACGACGAGGGCGTGGCGATCCTCTTCTCCACCCCGTACATGGACGAGGCGGANNTACGCCCTGCGCCTCCTCCTCATGGACGCCGGCCGCCTTCTGGCGGAAGGCACCCTGGACCAGTTCCGCGAGGAGCTGGGCGGGGTTGTGGCGGCCCTCACCATGGCGGACCGCCGCCTGGCCCGGGCCGAGGTGGCCGCCCTGGGGCCCCTGGACCTCTTCGCCGAAGGCGACATCCTCCGGGCGCGCTTCCCGGCCCAGCCCGCGGAGCCCCTCCTGGCGCGCCTGCGGGCCCTGCCCGGCGTGGCCGCGGCGAAGGCGTCGGAGGCGACCCTGGAGGACTACTTCCTG
>DBME01000276.1 GCA_002298155.1 Holophagaceae bacterium UBA706
TCACCGGCCTGCGGCCTCGGCCAGGGCCGCCGCCGGGGTGGGAATCTCCAGTTCGTCGTAGTATTCGCACCGGTCCAGAAGATCCCCCAGCACAACCCCCGCCGCGGCCCAGGCGGGTCCCGCCAAGGCCGGGGCGAGGAACCCCGCCGCCATGCGCGCCACGCTCAGCGCGGGACGGACGCCGCGGCCCCTGCGGGCGAAGTGGACCTTGCGGTAGACGTACAGGAAGAGCTTCACCCCCCCCGCGCCCGCGGCCACGTAGGCGTTGCCTTCGAGAATCCCGGCGAGGTAGAGCCCGTTGAGCAGGGCATGGCCGCTATGGAGGTTGAAAGGCGGCACCTTGAGCGCCACCCGGTAGACGCGGTCCACGGCGAACAGCGCCGCGAACCCGGTCAAAGCAGCCGCCCACGCCGGCACCAGCCCCGCGAAGACCCCCGCCGAAAGCCCCAGGAAGCCCGAAGCCAGGAGGATCTCCCGGCTGAGCCAGGAGCTGCGCAGGTTGAGCACCGCGCGCCACGCGCGCTCCGGCCGGCCCAGGTGCGCGGCGCTGAGGAGCATCGCCGCCGCCCCTGCCCCCAGGAAGAGCGCCGGAGGCCCGAGGTTCCCCCCCGCCGCCATGCGCGCCGTGAGCACCGCCAGCAGCGTGGTGAAGACCACCAGCGTCCACTCGCCCCTGAGGGTGATGCGCGGCTCGGGCACCGTGAGCAGCGAAGTCAGGACCCGCGCGATGGGCCCCGGGTCGGGCCGCGAAGCGAAGCGGGGCGCCGCGGCTTCGCCCTCGAAGCGGATGCCGGGTTCCAGTTCCCAGCCGTGGAAGCCCGCGGGCGTGACGGTGGCGGGGCCGCCGTCCCGGGGCTCGATGCCCAGGGCGTCCACGGGACAGCGCGCCACGCAGGCCGGCACGCGGCCCTCGGCGAGGCGGCTGGAACAGAAGGTGCACTTCTCCACCGTGCCCAGGGCCGCGCTGAACCGCGGCGCGTCGTGGGGGCAGGCCCAGGTGCAGTAGCGGCACCCCAGGCAGGCGTCGGCGTGGATGATGACGGCGCCGGTGACGGGGTCCCGGCGGTAGGCGCCGGCGGGGCAGTTCTCCAGGCAGGCCGGATGGGCGCAGTGGTGGCAGGCCAGGGAGAGGTGGAACACGGGCAGGTCCGGGCGCCGGTGCGGGTTGAAGGTGTGCACCTTGCGCCAGGGCAGGGTCTGGACGGCGCGGTTCTCCATCCAGCAGCCCACGGCGCAGGCCTCGCACCCGGTGCAGCGGTCGGCGTGGAAGACGAAGCGGGGCGTGTTCATCGCGCGCCCTCCACGTCGACCAGGTTGTCGTGGAAGGCCGCCCCATGGCCCATGTCCGTCTCCCGGCCCAGGGAGAGGCGGTTGACGGAGCCGCCGTGGGTCTCGCCGTAGCCGTTGAAGGCCACCACGCAGCCCGGGGCCAGGCTCAGGTCGAGGTGCACGGGCAGGGTCAGCTCGGCCCGGTCGTTGAAGACCCGCACCCGGTCGCCCTGGCGCAGGCCCCGGGCCTCGGCGTCGGCGGGCCCCATGAGGAGGCGCGGACCGGGATCCAGGGCCCGGATCACGTCCAGGGTGATGAACTGGCTGTGGATGCTGTTCTTGTGATTGGGGGTGAGGAGGCGCAGGGGGTAGGGGCCGGGACCGGACTCCTCGGGCGGCGCGAAGCCCGGCAGGGGATCCACGCCCCAGCGCCGCGCGGCCTCCTCGGACAGGAGCTCGATGCGGCCCGAGGGGGTGGGGAAGGCGAGGTCCCGGAAGGCCACCTCCTCGGCGCCCGGGGCCAGGACGGGCCCTTCCTTGAGGCGGTCCAGGGTCAGCCCGGGGAACCGGCTCAGGCGGGCTTCCAGCCAGGCTTCCTCGCCGCCGGGGGGCACCAGGCCCTCGGACGGCAGGCCCATGCGCTTGGCCAGATGCCAGTAGATCTCCGTCTCGGGCTTCACCTCGCCCGGGGGCTCCACCACCTTCTGGCGGATCTGGAGGTAGGGGTGCCAGTAGGCGCCGATGACATCGGTCTGCTCGAAGAGGCTCTTGGAGGGAAGCACCAGGTCCGCCTCCCGGGCGGTGTCCGTGAGGCGCTCGTCCACCACCACCCGGAAGTCCAGGGCCCGGAAGGCCTCGCGCACGCGGTGGGTCTCGGGGTTCTGGGAGAGGGGGTTGCCCCGCTCCACCCAGGCGGCCTTCAGGGGGGGATCGGTCTGGGCGGCCATGTCCCGGCCCAGGCGCGCGGTGGAGATGCTGATGCGGGCCACCCCGTCGGGCACCTCGGGCGGGTAGAAGTCCAGGGGGTCCTTCACCGCGCTGAAGACGTCGGACTGCAGGTTGGCGTAGACCCACCCCGCGCCGGGGCGCCCCAGGTTGCCGGTGAGGGCCAGCAGGGCGAGGATGGCGCGCATGGTCTGGCCGGAATTGGTGTAGCGCTGCATGCCGAAGCCCGCGCAGATGGTCACGGGGCCCCGGGTGCCCAGCTCCCGCGCCAGGGCCTCCACCTCCGCCGCGGGCACGCCCGTGGCTTCCTGGGCGCGCTCCGGGGTCCAGGATGCAACGCGGGCCGCGTAGGCCTCGTAGCCCAGCACGTGGGCGTCCACGAAGGCCCGGTCCACGAACCCGTCCCGGATGAGCACGTGGGCCAGCCCCAGGGCCAGGGCGCCGTCGGTGCCCGGACGGGGCTGCACCAGGAGGGCGGCCTTGTCGGCCGTGCCGGTGCGCCGGGGGTCGATGACCACCAGACGCCCGCCCCGGGCCAGGGCCCGGTCCACGAAGAGCATCTGGTGGACGTTGGTTTCGGCGGCGTTCTTGCCCCACATGACGATGAGGCCGGCCCGGGCCAGGTCCCAGGGGGCGCTGTGGCGGTTGTCCCCCAGGGTGAGGCGGGTGGCTTCCAGGCCGGCGGGCCAGCACAGGTCGCCGTAGGTGGAGGTGCAGCCCCCGAAACGCCGCCAGAAGTCCATGCCGGCGCCGTTGAGCATGCCCTTGGTGCCGCTGCCGGCGTAGTAGAGCACCGCCTGGGGGCCGAAGCGGCTTCGCACCGCCAGAAATCTTTCTGCCATGAGATCCAGGGCCGCGTCCCACCCCAGGGGTGTGAAATTCCCGTCAGGCCCCCGGAGCAGGGGCGTGAGGATCCGGGAGGCGGGCTCCACCCGCTCCAGGTAGCTCAAACCCTTGAGACACGGGCCTTCCGGCGTGGCCTCGTTGCCGGGATGGGCGTCCAGGGCGGTGATCCTGCCCCCCTCCACGGTGACGCGGAGACTGCAGGTGCTGTAGCAGTTTCGGGGACAGGCTGACGTATAGACGGGCATCCGGGCTCGCTTGTGATTTCCAATGCCGGGCGAATTCCGGCAAACTGGAGACTATGACGAAATCGTACTATGCCGGCCAGGAAGTGGATGCCCCTTGTGGGAGATGCAAAGGGGAGACCCGGCACATGATCATGTCCATCACGGACGGGGTCCCGGAGAAGATCATCTGCTCCACGTGCAAATCGATCCACAAGTTCCGCGCGGAGCGTCCCGCCCCCGCCGCCCGTCCTCCCCGTGCCACCGTGGCCTCCCGGGCCGTCTCCCCCCGCGCCGCCTCGCCCTCGCGCTTCCAGGAACTGATGCTGGAAGAGCATGCGGGCACCCGGGCTACCCCCTACGCCGTGAACCAGCGTTGGGAGGAAGGCGCGTGGATGGACCACCCCAGCTTCGGCCTGGGCCGCGTGCAGAAGCGCAGCGGCCGCAAGATCGACGTGCTGTTCCGGGATGGGCTGAAGACGCTGGTCTCCGCCTAGCTAGTACCGGAGGACGCTGAAGACGGGGAGGCCCTTGAGGTTGTCCCGCCCCGCCATGCCCACCATCTCGATGAAGAGGGTCAGGGCGATGGGGTGGGCACCGGTGCGCTCCACGATGTGGCGGGCGGCCGCGGCGGTGGCGCCGGTGGCCAGGACGTCGTCCAC
>DBME01000297.1 GCA_002298155.1 Holophagaceae bacterium UBA706
TGCAGCGGGCCCTGGGGGGCCTCACGCCCGGGAAGCGCGCCGCCCTCGTCCTGCGGGACCTGGCGGACCGACATCACCATGAAGACCGGCGAGAAGGTTGTGGTGGGCACCTCCCTGCTCAAGGGCCGGGGCCTCATCGTCATCCTCACCGCGCGCCAAGTCGATTAGCGCTCCCGCGTCAGGGCAAAACGGCCTGCCCTGCTAGTTCCGTTCCGACGGCTTCTGGAACCGGAACTTCACCCTCCGCTGCAAGGCCCTGCCCTCGGGCGTATCCGGGTTCCCCTCCAGCTGCGAGTCACCATGGGCTTCCGCCGCCACCAGCGCCGGATCCACGCCCTGCGCGACCAGCCACCGCACGATGGCCTGGGCCCGCAGCCCGCTGAGCTCCAGGGAATCCTGGCCCTTGGCCAACCCCTTCTCCCCGGGTGCCGTATGCCCTTCGCAGACCAGGGTGTACCCCGGGTACTGCGTGACGATCTCCACCACACGTTTCAGCAGGGGTTCAAAACTCGGATCCACGGCGGGGCTGCCTTCCGGAAAGAGGATCCCCCCCCGGAACTTCACCACCTGCATGCGCACCCCGTGATCCTCCCCCGCCACCGGCTGCATGTCGGTGAGCAGCTTCTCCAGGTCCGCGGCCCGTTCCGGCGCGATGCCGGTGTGTCCCGGCAGGATGCCTTCGCCCTTGGCGCCCAGCTCGTGCTGCAGGGCCAGGAGGACCTCCTGCACCTTGCGCTGGTCCTGGCTCGTGAAGGCGTAGATCACGGCGAAGAACGCCATGAGCTGGACCATCAGGTCCGCGAAGGTGATGAACCACAACCCTTCGTAGTCGTCCTTCCGGCGCTGGGCCCGGTTGAGGACCTTAGCCACGGGAGGCTCCGGTGCGCCGGGTCTTGAAGCGCGGGGCCAGGGACGCGTTGAGCTGCTCCTCGAGCTGGCTCGGGTTCATCTCGTCGGCGATGCCCAGGATGCCCTCGAGCATCAGGCGCTTGCTGCCCATCTCCTCCCGGCTGCGCAGCTCCAGCTTGCCGGAGATGGGCAGGGCGAAGAGGTAGGCGATGACCGCGCCGTAGAGGGTCGACAGCAGCGAGAGGGCCATGCCGTGCCCGATGCCGCTGGGATCCTTGAGGCTCACGAAGAGGTGCACCATGCCGATGAGGGTGCCCACCATGCCGAAGCTGGGGGCGGCGGTGGCGATGAAGCGGAAGATCTCCTGGCCCAGCGTGTGGCGCTCCTGGGTGGCGAAGATCTCCTGGGTGAGCACGTCGTTGATGTGGTCGCGGCTGACCCGGTCCACCACCATGCGGATGCCCTGCTGCATGAAGGGGTCGGCGGGCATGTGCTTCTCGAGGCCCAGGACCCCTTCCCGCCGGGCCCGCTGGGACAGGCCCACCAGCTCGTTCACCAGTTCCTGGTGGGAGGCCGGGTGGGTGAAGAAGGCGCGGGAGGCCACGTCGAAGGCCGAGCGCACGTTGCCCAGGGGGAAGCGGATCATGGTCGAGGCGATGATGCCGCCGAAGACCACGATCATGCTTTCCGGGTAGATGAAGATGCGGGGGTTCGGCCCCATGGAGATGGCCAGCACCAGCAGGCCAAGGCCCAGCAGCAGGCCGATCAGGGTTCCTCGATCCATGGGACGCCTCGGGGGGATTCTTGACAGGTGCAGATTAGCAAGAAAAGGCCGTGCCGGTTCAGATGGCGAGCCCGGGCGGGAAACCCATGGCCAAGCGGACCATGGCGATGCCCGGATCCACGCTGCCGTCGCGCCGGCGGATGGTGATGGGCGGGGCCACCACCGGGAAGCCCGCGGCGGCGCCGAACCCGTCCGGAAGGTCCCCGGCGCGGCAACCGGCGAAAAGGCCCACCCCATAAGGGTCGCCTTCCTTGAAGATCACGTCCTGGCGCCGCATGAGCGCAAGGTCCGCCCCGCGGTAGGCCGCCTCGGCCCGGTCGATCTGGTCCAGGGGGAACACGCAGGCGAAGATCCCCCCGGGGGCCAGGATCCGGGCCGCGGCCAGGGCGTAGTCCGCGATGGTGCCCCGCACCTCCAGGCGCGCCGGGATGGCCTGGGGGTGGCTGGCCTCGGCCTTGGAGCCCAGGGGCCAGTAGGGGGGGGAACCCAGGACCAGGTCGAAGGGCGCTTCGCCTTTGAACAGGTCCGGATCGCGCAGATCGCCCTCGTGGATGGTGTACCGGTCCCCGAGCCCGTTGTAGGCCACGCTCTTGCGGGCCAGGCGGGCGGAGATGTCCTGGGCCTCCACGGTGTGGATGCGGGCCCCGGGGCAGCGCCAGGCCACGGAGATGGCCACGCTGCCGATGCCCGAGCCCAGGTCCGCCACCCGGCCCGCGCGCGGGCACCAGGTGGTGCCGTACCAGGCGGTGAGGATGTCGTCCGTGGAGAAGCGGTGGCCCTTGGCGTATTGGAAGATGCGGTAGTGCCCGCAGATGAAGTCCAGGGTCTCGCCCTCCTCGGCCTCCATCCCCCCGGGGGGGCGGGGTCCGGGCCGGGTCCAGCCCTTGTAGATGTCATTCGTCATGGGGCTCCTCGCCGGGATCCCCGGGTTCATCGGCCAGGCCGTCGTCGTAGACGGCTTCCGCCGGTTCCTGGGGCGCGTCGTCCAGGCCGTCGAAGAGGCCGCCCTCGGGCATGGGGGGTTCCAGCTGGGCCAGGGCCAGGGCCTCCAGGTTCGCCTCGCCGAAGTCCCCCAGGCGGGGCAGGTCGTTGAGGCTCTTGAGGCCGAAATGCACCAGGAACTTCATGGTGGTGGCGTACATCATGGGCCGCCCCACCACCGTCTTGCGTCCGGCGGGGACGATGAGCTCGCGCTCCAGCAGGCTCTTGACCTGGGTGGAGCAGCTGGTGACCCCGCGGAGCTCGTTGATCTCCGGGATGGTCACGGGCTGGCGGTAGGCGATGATGGCCAGGGTCTCGATCTGCGCCGGGGTGAGCCGGCCGCTGCGGGTGATGGTCACCAGGCGGGAGATCATGGACTGGTACTCGGGCGCCGTGGCCAGGCGCCAGCCGCCGCCCACCTCCAGGAGACGCAGGCCCCGGGGGGGCTGCAGGCGCTCGCCGAGCTTGTCCATGCCGATGCGGATGTTGCCCTCGCCCAGGCCCGTGAGTTCCTTCAGGCGGGCCATGTCCATGACCTCGCCGCTGGCCACCAGGATGGCCTCCAGGGCCCCGGCCAGGTCGCCGCCCTCCTCCCAGAGGGGCTCGGCGTCCTGGAAGATGCCCTCGGCGCCTTCCATCCCGTCATCCACGCCGTTCACTTGAAGCTCCCCAGGCGCTGGCCCACCCGGACCATGCCTTCGGTGCGGTCCGCCACCCAGCGGCCCGCCTCGGGGCCCCCGATGAGCAGGACCACGGTGCTGCCGAACTGGAAGGTGCCCAGATCCTCCCCGGGGGCGCAGGGCAGTCCAGGCACGGCGAAGGCGCCGTCCTTGGGCAGGGTCCGCCCTCCCAGCCAGCGTCCGTCGATGATCACGCCCCCCACGTGGGTGGCGCCCACGGCCACCGCCGCCACTTCCAGCCCCGCGTCGGGGCCGTCGCCCTGGGCGACCCAGGTTGCCCGCCGGTTGCGTTCGTAGAGCCTTGGGACATGGGTGGTGCTGGCGTCGTTCACGGGCCAGAGCTCGCCCTCCACGCGGCCCACGGCCGTGACCCGGCCCTGGATGGGCACATGGATCCGGTGGTAGTCCCGGGGGGAGAGGTAGAGGGTCATGAAGTGGCCTCCCTCGAAGCGCCCCGCGTCGGGGTCGTGCTTGAGGAGTTCGGCCACGGCGTAGGGGAGGCCCTTGGCCTGGATGGCGATGCCGGCCTCGATGCGGCCCGAGGCCACGATGCGGGCGTCCACCGGGCTGTTCACGGCTCCGGGCGCCAGGGGCTCCNNGCGGCGGGTGAACAGGGCCTGGAGGCTGGTGTAGTCGGCCAGGGGCCGTTCGGCTTCGGACATGTCCAGTCCGTAGGCCTTCACGAACCGCCCCAGCACCGCGCCCCGAAGGGAGACGGGCAGAGTCCGTTCCGCCGCCCACCCCGCCACGGCGGAACCCGCCTTCTTGGGGTAGAGGCGCAGCAGGGAAAGGGATACGGGCCAAGGGCTCATCATCAACCAAGTTATCACGCCCAGGGCCACGGTCGCCGCCAGGAGGAGGGCCCGCCGCCGGCGCTTCCCGCCGCGTCCGGGCCGGGGGAGACCGCGCCATTTGACCATGGCTCCAAAATAACCCAGTTAAACGGTCATGTTAAATTCGATCTTTTTTTAATGATTCAGGTCACAACTGCCGGGGCGGACCCGTGGATTCCCTTATTTTTGAGCAACAATTATTAATCCCGCTTGGACTTATCCGATCCCGCTCCTGGGCCGGAATCCGCGCCGCTGAGCGCCGGCAGAGGGAAAATGAAGACATCTCGCGCAAGAAGGAGAGGCCGATGAGCAGCGCCACCCATGCTTCCGGGCCGACGGGTTCCCTGGCATCCAGCATCCGCCACCACCTGGGGGTCAACCTCAACCACTGCTACCAGTGCGGCAAGTGCGCCGCGGGCTGCCCCGTGGCCGTGGACATGGATTTCACCTCCTGCCGGACCCTGCGGCTCCTGCAGATGGAGGAACCCGCCATGGACGCCAAGGTCCTGGCCTCGGAGGGCATCTGGCTCTGCCTGGCCTGCGAGACCTGTTCCACCCGCTGCCCCCAGGAAGTGGAGGTGGCCAAGGTCATGGACTACGTGCGCACCGAGGCCGTGGCCAAGGGCGTAGCCCACCCGAAGAGCAAGGACATCCTGGCCTTCCACCGGGCCTTCCTGGATTCCATCCGCGTCACCGGCCGCCTCTACGAGATCGGCCTGGTGGCCGACTACAAGCTCCGCAGCCGCCACTTCCTCAAGGACGTGGCCCTGGCCCCGAAGATGTACGTCCGGGGCAAGCTCCCCCTCTTCCCCCACCTCATCAAGGGCAGGGATTCCATGAAGCGCATCTTCCAGCGGACGCTGGGAAAGCGGAGGTGATCCCGTGAAGATCGGCTACTACCCCGGTTGCTCCCTGCTCGGCTCCAGCCGCGAGTTCGACGAGTCCGTGCGCGCCCTGGCCGGCGCCATCGGCCTCGAGCTCGTCGAAGTCCCCGACTNNCCAGCGCCCACGTGCTGGACCACAAGCTCTCCCTGGCCCTTCCCGCCCGGATCCTGGCCCAGGCCGAAGCCGCGGGCCTCACGGAGATCCTGGCCCCCTGCGCCGCCTGCTTCAACCGCCTCGTCTCCGCCCGGGACGCCCTGGAGAAGGACCCCGTCCTGGCCAAGGAGATCGAGGGGGTCATCGACCTGCCCGTCACCGGCAACGTCCGCGTCGTGAACATCCTCGAAGTGCTGGACCGGCACCGGGACGAGATCGCCGCCCGCATCGCCACCCCCTTCGCCCGCAAGGTGGCCTGCTACTACGGCTGCCTCCTGGTGAGGCCCCCCCGCGTGGTCAAGTTCGACCGCCCCGAGGACCCTCGCTCCATGGACCGCATCATGACCGCCGCCGGCGCCACGTCCCTGGACTGGAACTTCAAGACCGAGTGCTGCGGCGCGGCCTTCTCCGTCACCCGCACCGACCTGGTGGCCCGCATGTCGGGCACCATCGTGGGCGGGGCCGTGAAGGCGGGAGCCGAGGCCATCATCGTCGCCTGCCCCATGTGCCAGTCCAACCTGGACATGCGCCGCCCCGAGATCAACGCGTCCCTGGGCGCCGACCACCGGATCCCCGTCCTGTTCGTGACCCAGGCCCTGGGCCTGGCCATGGGCATCGACGCCACCAAGCTGGGTCTGCAGCGGCACATGGTGCCCGCCATGCCGGCCCCGGCCGCCGTCTGAGGAGCCACCGATGTCACGTATCGGCGTTTTCACCTGCCATTGCGGCGAGAACATCGGCGCCACCGTGGACTGCGGCAAGGTCGCCGAGTGCACCCGCTCGGTGCCGGGCGTCGTCCACTCCGTGGACTACAAGTACATGTGCTCCGATCCGGGCCAGACCCTGATCAAGGAAGCCATCAAGGAGCACGACCTCACCGGCGTCGTGGTGGCGGCCTGCTCCCCCCGCATGCACGAGCCCACCTTCCGCAACGCCGTGGCCGAAGCCGGCCTGAACCCCTACCTGTGCGAAATGGCCAACCTGCGCGAGCACTGCTCCTGGGTGCACGAGAAGGGCGACGTCACCACGGAGAAGGCCGCCGACCTGGTCCGCGTCATGGTGGAGAAGGTCAAGCACAACCAGCCCCTCCACCCCATCAAGGTGCCCGTCACCAAGCGCGCCCTGGTGCTGGGTGGCGGCATCGCCGGCATCCAGGCCGCCCTGGACATCGCCAATTCCGGCCACCAGGTGGTGCTGGTGGAGAAGTCCCCCTCCATCGGCGGCCACATGAGCCAGCTCTCGGAGACCTTCCCCACCCTGGACTGCTCCCAGTGCATCCTCACGCCCCGCATGGTGGAGGCGGCCCGGCATCCCAACATCACCCTCATGACCTACGCCGAGCTGGAGAAGCTCGAGGGCTTCATCGGCAACTTCAAGGCCACCATCCGCAAGAAGGCCCGCCAGCTGGACGAGAAGCTCTGCACCGGCTGTGGCCTGTGCATCACCAAGTGCCCCCAGAAGAAGATCCCCGACGAGTTCAACGAGGGNNATCTACGTCCCCTTCCCCCAGGCCGTGCCCAACAAGCCCGTCATCGACAAGGAGAACTGCACGTTCTTCAAGTCCGGCAAGTGCAAGGTGTGCGAAAAGATGTGCCCCACCAAGGCCATCCGCTTCGACCAGGAGGATGAGCTCGTCACCCTGGACGTGGGCGCCATCGTGCTGTCCACCGGCTTCAAGGTGATGCGCACCGACCAGTTCCCCGAGTACGGCTACGGCGCCTACCCCGACGTCCTGGACGGGCTGCAGTTCGAGCGCCTCGCCTCGGCCTCGGGCCCCACCCTGGGCGCCATGCGCCGCCCCAGCGACGGCAAGGAGCCCGAGACGGTGGTGTTCCTGGCCTGCTCCGGCAGCCGCGACCGGTCCAAGGGCGTGCCCTACTGCTCGAAGATCTGCTGCATGTATACCGCCAAGCACGCCATGCTCTACAAGCACAAGGTGCACCACGGCAAGGCGTACGTCTTCTACATGGACATCCGCTCGGGCGGCAAGGACTACGACGAGTTCGTGCGCCGCGCCATCGAGGAGGACGACGTCAAGTACATCCGCGGCCGCGTCTCCCGCATCTACCAGGAGGACGGCAAGCTCGTGGTCAAGGGCGCCGACACCCTCCAGGGCGGCGAGCCCGTGGAGATCCGCGCGGACATGGTGGTGCTCGCCACCGCCGTGCAGGCCCAGGACGGCTCCGAGGAACTGGCCCAGAAGCTCCACGTGAGCTACGACCCCTACCACTTCTTCGCGGAATCCCACCCCAAGCTCAAGCCCGTGGAGACCAACACCGCCGGCATCTTCCTGGCCGGCGCGTGCCAAGCCCCCCGGGACATCCCCGAGACCGTGGCCCAGGCCAGCGGCGCCGCCGCCAAGGTGGCCTGCCTCTTCAGCCGCGACGAGCTCACCCGGGAACCCCAGGTGGCCGTGGTCAACCGCATCCCCGGCCCCACCTTCTCCTACTGCGTCGGCTGCTTCCTGTGCCAGAGCGCCTGCCCCTACCAGGCCATCGAGCAGGAAGAGATCCGGGGCCGGGACGGAACGCTCCTGAAGACCCTCGCCAAGGTGAACGCCGGCCTCTGCCAGGGCTGCGGCACCTGCGTGGCCACGTGCCGCACCAAGGCCATCGACATCCAGGGCTTCAGCAACGAACAGATCTTCGCCGAACTGATGACCCTCTGAGCGGGATGGAACCATGACGGACGCCTTCGAACCCAAGATCACCGCCTTCGTCTGCAACTGGTGTACCTATGCCGGCGCGGACCTCACCGGCACCAGCCGCATCAAGTACCAGTCCAACGTGCGGGTGCTGCGCCTGCCCTGCACCGGCCGCATCGACTTCATGCTCCTGGCCAAGGCCTTCGCCCGGGGCGCCGACGGCATCATCGTCTCCGGCTGCCACCCCAACGACTGCCACTACACCTCGGGCAACTACCACGCCCGCCGGCGGTGGATGGTCTACCGGGACCTCATGGACTTCATGGGCATCGACACCCGGCGGGTGACCTTCTCCTGGGTCTCGGCCGCGGAAGGCGCCCGGTGGGCGGAGCTCGTGAACGAGGTCACCACCTCCGTGCGGAACCTGGGCCCCTATGCCGAATACAAGGAACTGGCCCTCGCGGGCGTGGAGTGAGCGGACCATGGACCTGAGAGCGAAATCCCGAGAACTCCTGGAAAGCGGCGCCGTGAAGGCCGTCATCGGCTTCAAGGATGGCACCATGGGCGCCCGGCGCCCGGTCTTCGTACGCCAGGCCGACAAGGCCGCGGCGCTGGTGTTCGACGAGGGCTGCCGGCAGAACCTCGCCGCCTACCTCACCCGCAACGAGGTGCAGAAGATGGGCCGCGTGGCCGTAGCCGCGGGCCCCGACACCCTGCGCGCCATCCTCCAGCTCATGGCCGAGCGCCAGATCAAGGAGGGCGACGTCCTCCCCCTGGCCATGGAGGGCACCGAAGCCGTGGAGCTCCCCACCGCCCAGGCCGTGGAGGAGCACCTGGCCCTCAAGGCCAAGGAACTCCCCGCCGCCGACCGCGAGCTCCTGGCCCGCCTCGACGCCATGACCCGCGAGGAGCGCTGGGCCTTCTGGCAGGGCGAGCTGGCCCGCTGCGTGAAGTGCTACGCCTGCCGCAACAGCTGCCCCATGTGCTACTGCGGCCACTGCACCATGGACTGCAACCGGCCCCAGTGGGTACCGGTTCCCAGCCACGCCCTGGGCAACCTGGAGTACCACATGGTCCGGGCCATGCACCTCGCCGGGCGCTGCGTGGAATGCGGCGACTGCGGCCGGGCCTGCCCCGTGGGCATCCCCGTCCACCTCCTCACCTTCCATGCGGAGGAGAGCGTGCACCGGCAGTTCGGCCAGCGCGCCGGGGCCAGTTCGCGCCTCGACTACGCCCTGTCCACCTTCCGTCCCGACGACAAAGAGACTTTCATCCGGTAGGGTGCCATGGCAGACACGTACTTCCTCCCCCAAGCATCCCTGGACACCCTGTTCGCGGCCCTGGCCAAGGACGGCCGGCGCATCCTCGCGCCCACGGACCGGGACGGCCGCTCCGAGCTCAATCCCGTGACCACCGTCGCGGAGGTGGCCAAGGACTACGTCCAGACCATCCTCTCCGGCAAGGAGACCGTCTTCCCCAAGGTGGAGCGGATGCTCAGCTATGACCTGGCCCCCGGCAAGGTGGACCTGAAGAGCTCCGAGCCCAACGCCCGCCCCACCGTGCTCTTCGGGGTGCGGCCCTGCGAAGCCGCCGGCTTCGGCGCCCTGGACGCTGTCTTCAACTGGGACACCCGGGATTCCTTCTTCAATGCCCGCATGGCCCAGCTCGCCGTCATCGGCGTCAGCTGCACGCGCAAGGATGACGCCTGCTTCTGCACGTCGGTCGGCGGCGGCCCCGGCGCCACCCGCGGCAGCGACATCCTCCTCACCCCCGCCGAGGGCGGGTTCCTGGCCGAGGTCCTCACGGACAAGGGCCGGGCCATGGCCGCCCTGGCCCCCGAAGCCTTCCGCCCCGATCCCGGCCTGGCGAAGAAGGTCGTGGACGTGCCCGCCGCCTTCGACCAGCCGGCCCTCACCGCCCGCCTCAAGTACCTCTTCGAGAACGGGATCTGGGTCGAGCAGTCCCTGCGCTGCGTGGGCTGCGGCGCCTGCGCCTACGTCTGCCCCACCTGCGTGTGCTTCGACCTGGTCGAGGAATCCGACGCCAAGGCCGGGCAGCGCCTGCGCACCTGGGACTCCTGCGGGTCGCACATGTTCACCCTGCACGCCTCGGGCCACAACCCCCGCGAGACCCAGGCCCAGCGCTGGCGCCAGCGGGTCTACCACAAGTTCTCGTACTACCCCGAGCGCTACGGCATGCTCGGGTGCGTGGGCTGCGGCAAGTGCACCCGCGCCTGCCCCGTGGACATGAACCTCCAGGAACACCTGGCGGAAGCGGCCCAGGCCTGAGGGAGACGACCATGACCGACACCAACATCTACCTCCCCCACCTCATGCGCATCGCGAAGATCACCGAGGAAGCCCCCGCGGTGAAGACCTTCCGCCTGGAGTTCATGGACGAGGCCGCCGCGCAGGCCTTCACCTTCGAGACGGGCCAGTNNACCTTCTGCATCGCCTCCTCGCCCACCCGCAAAGGCTACATCGAATGCACGTTCCGGGAAGTGGGCCGGGTCACCGCCGCCCTGGCCGACAAGGAGGTCGGCGACGTGGTGGGCTTCCGCGGCCCCTACGGCAACACCTTCCCCATCGACCAGTGGAAGGGCAAGAGCCTGGTGTTCATCGCCGGCGGCATCGCCCTGCCGCCNNNCATCACCATCGTCTACGGCGCCCGCAGCGTCGCCGACCTGGTCTACAAGGACGAGCTCAAGGAATGGCAGGACCGCCCCGACGTGAACCTGGTGGTCACCGTCGACCCCGGCGGCGAGACCCCCGACTGGAAGGGCAAGGTGGGCTTCGTGCCCCCCGTGGTGGAGGCGCTGTCCCCCAACCCCGACAACACCATCGCCCTGGTGTGCGGCCCGCCCATCATGATCAAACTCACCCTGCCCGTCCTGGCCAAGCTGGGCTTCCCCCCCTCGGCCATCTACACGACGCTCGAGAACCGCATGAAGTGCGGCCTGGGCAAGTGCGGCAGGTGCAATACGGGCAGCAGTTATGTCTGCAAGGACGGGCCGGTCTACACCCTGGAACAGCTCAACAGCCTTCCAGCCGAGTACTAGGTATCATATAGCGATGCCGCCCCCTAGGGCCGGCCAGGAGGACGCATGCTTCGGTCGTTAACCCTGTCCCTGCTCTGCGGGGCCATGATCCTTCCCGCCGCCGAGGCGGGGAGCCATCCCATCTCCATCCACGACCTCCTGGTCATGGAACGCCTGGGCGATCCCCGCGTCTCCCCGGACGGGAAGACGTTCACCTTCTCGGTGGGCACCCCCGACGTGGCCTCCAACAAGACCACGCACGACCTCTGGCTGGGGGCCGTGGACGGTTCCTGGAAGCGCCCCATCACCACCCCGGGCACGACCAATTTCCAGGCCCGCTGGTCCCGGGACGGCAAGACCGTTTTCTTCGTGTCCACCCGCTCGGGCTCGGCCCAGGTGTGGCGCCTGGGCCTGGACGGCGGCGAAGCCTCCCAGGTGACCAAGCTGCCCCTGGACGTGGACGCGGTGGAGCTCTCCCCCGACGGCAAGTCCCTCCTGCTGGGCATGGCCGTCTTCCCCGGGAAGACCCCCGAGGAGACCAAGCGGATCATGGACGAGAAGGAGAAGGTCAAGGCCTCCGGCATGGTCTTCGACCACCTCTTCGTGCGCCACTGGGACACCTGGGCGGACGGCACCCGCAACCACGTCTTCACCTATGACCTGGCCACGGGCAAGACCCGCGACCTCATGCCCGCCATGGACGCCGACTGCCCCACCAAGCCCTTCGGCGGCAGCGAGGACTTCGCCGTGAGCCCCGACGGCCGCGAGCTGGTCTTCTCCGCCAAGGACATGGGCAAGAACCCCTCCGAGGAGTCCTGGTCCACCAACTTCGACCTGTGGGTCGTTCCCATGGACGGCTCCGCCGCCCCCCACCGCATCACCACGAACCCCGCCTGGGACGCCCAGCCCCGCTTCTCTCCCGACGGCAAGACCCTGGCCTACCTGGCCATGGCCCGCCCCGGCTTCGAGGCCGACCGTTTCGACATCGTGCTGCGCGACTGGGCCACCGGCAAGGAAGTGAAGTTCACGCTCAAGGCCGACGAGTCCGCCCGCGGTGACCGCTCCGCCGGCACCATCGCCTGGTCCCCGGACGGCAAGACCCTCTACTGCGAAGCCGAGAACCTGGGCCAGCGCGCCCTCTACGCCATCAATCCCGCCACCCGCAAGGCCACCCAGATCGTGGGCGAAGGCACCCTGGATGGCATCGAGTTCACCGAGGGCGGCCGGATCCTCTACGGCATGAACTCCCTCAAGGGGCCCATGGAGTTCTACACGGTCGCACCCGACGGCAAGGACATCCGCCAGGTCACCCACTTCAACGACGCCCGCATGGCCGCGGCCCGCACCGGCAAGCCCGAGCGCTTCACCTTCAAGGGCGCCAAGGGTGACACGGTCTACGGCTACCTGGTCTACCCCGTCGACTTCGATCCCGCCAAGAAGTACCCCGTTGCCTTCCTCATCCACGGCGGCCCCCAGGGCACCTTCGGCAACGACTTCCACTACCGCTGGAATCCCCAGGTGTACGCCGGCGCCGGCTATGCCGCCGTCATGATCGACTTCCACGGCTCCACCAGCTACGGCCAGGCCTTCACCGACGACATCCGCGACGACTGGGGCGGCGCCCCTTACGAGGACCTGATGAAGGGCCTGGACTTCGCCCTGGTGAAGTATCCCTTCCTGGACAAGGACCGCATGGGCGCCCTGGGTGCCTCCTACGGCGGCTTCATGATCAACTGGATCGCCGGCCACACCGATCGTTTCAAGACCCTCGTCTGCCACGACGGCAACCTGGATGAGCGCATGGCCTACTACGACACCGAGGAGCTCTGGTTCCCCGAGTGGGAGCACAAGGGCCTCCCCTGGGAGAACCCCGCCTCCTACCTCAAGCAGAACCCCGTGGAATTCGTGAAGAACTGGAAGACCCCCATGATGGTCGTCCACGGCATGAAGGACTTCCGCATCGCCTACGCCCAGGGCCTGAGCACCTTCACCGCCCTGCAGCGCAAGGGGATCCCCTCCAAGCTCCTCGTCTTCCCCGACGAGAACCACTGGGTCCTCAAGCCCGCCAACTCCCTCCAGTGGCACGAGAACGTCCTGGGCTGGCTGGACCAGTGGCTCAAGAAATAGACGCCCGCGCGTCCTGAAACGGAAGAAGGGGGGCTCCGCCCCCCTTTTCCGTTCCGGCGGAAATCTGGTAAAACGACCTTTTAGCCTAGGAGTGCCCTCCATGTCCGAAAAGCATGCCTTCAAGAGCGAACTGCAGCAGGTGCTGAACATCATCACCCACAGCCTGTACTCCCATAAGGAGATCTTCCTCCGCGAGCTCATCAGCAACGCCAGCGACGCCATCGACAAGATCCGGTTCAATTCGCTGCAGAACGAGGCCCTCCTGGAGGGCGACCGCGACTGGAAGATCCGCCTGTCCATGGACAAGGAGGCCGGCACCCTCACGGTGAGCGACAACGGCATCGGCATGGACCACGACGCCATCATCGACAACCTGGGGACCATCGCCAAGTCCGGCACCAAGGCGTTCCTGGAGAGCCTCAAGGCGGCGGACGCCGCGGCCAAGCCGGGCCTCATCGGCCAGTTCGGCGTGGGCTTCTACTCCGCCTTCATGGTCGCCGACACGGTGACCGTGGTGTCCCGGGCCGCGGGTGCCGCCCAGGGTGTCAAATGGGTCTCCGACGGTCTCGGCGAGTTCACGGTGGAGCCCGCCGAGCGGGCCGGGCGCGGCACGGACGTCATCCTGCACCTCAAGGAGGACGAGAAGGAGTTCCTCGGGGAGCACCGCCTGCGGGCCGTGGTGAAGCAGTTCTCCGACTTCATCGAGCACCCGGTGGTCATGGACGTCCCCCGGGAGGGCGGTGAGGCCTCCGAGGAGCCCGTCAACTCCCGCAAGGCCCTCTGGCTGCGCAGCAAGGTGGACGTCACGGAGGAGGAGCACAACGCCTTCTACCAGCAGATCACCGGCGACTTCGACGCCCCCGCCAAGGTCATCCACTACGCGGCGGAAGGCGCCCTGGAATTCCGGGCGCTGCTCTACATCCCCAAGCGCAAGTCCTGGGAGCTGCAGTTCGCCGAGCCCAAGGTCGGCCCCAAGCTCTACATCAACCGGGTCCAGATCATGGACAATTGCGAGGCCCTCCTGCCGCCCTACCTGCGTTTCGTGAAGGGCGTGGTGGACTGCTCCGACCTGCCGCTCAACGTCTCCCGCGAGACCCTCCAGCACAACCCCATCCTGGACCGCATCCAGAAGAGCCTCGTGAAGAACGTCTTCCAGGCCCTGGCCGACCTGCGCACCAGCGATCCGGAAACCTACGCCACCTTCTTCAAGGAACTGGGCCCGCTCCTCAAGGAGGGCCTGGCCCGCGACTTCGCCAACCGGGAGCAGATCGCCGACCTCCTCCTGTTCGAGAGCACCGCCACCGAGCCCGGCCGGACCCTCACCCTGGCCCAGTACGTCGAGGCCATGCCCGAGGGCCAGAAGGACATCTTCTACCTCGCCGGCGAGGACCGCGCCGTCCTGGAGCACGCGCCGGCCCTGGAGGCCTACCGCCGCCGCGGCTGGGACGTGCTGCTCCTCACGGATCCCATCGACGCCTTCGTGTTCCCGGGCATCCCCGACTACAAGGGCACCGCCCTCAAGGCCGCGGACCGCAACCAGCCCGACCTGGAGCCCGAGGAGAAGAAGAAGGCCGACGAGGACCTGGGCACCTTCGGCCCCCTTCTGGCCGCCCTGAAGGACCGCATCACCGGCATCAAGGACGTGCGCCTCACCCGCCGCCTCACCGAGAGCGCCAGCTGCCTCACCGCCGACGAGGACGCCATGGACCCGCACATGGAGCGCCTGCTCCAGAAGCTCGGCCAGGGCGGCATGGGCGGCCCCCAGGAACGCATCCTGGAGCTGAACCCCGAGCACCCCGTCGTGAAGGGTCTCCTGGACATCTTCCGCAAGGACCCGGCCGACCCCCGGCTGGAAGCCTACGGCCTCCTCCTCCACGACCAGGCCCTCCTCGCCGAAGGCTCCCGCCTGGCGGACCCCACCGCCTTCGTGAAGCGCCTCAACGATCTTCTGGTCAAGGGCATCTAGTCGCGCGGCATCCGGCAAGCCCCGGCACCCTTCAGGGCTTCCCGAGTCCTTCGCTTGGTGTGCCCATCACCCGGACGATGTGCTCCTGCAGGGTCCGCAGGGAGAACGGCTTCTTGAGGAATTCCAGGAAGCCCGCCTCCCGCGCGACCCGCGCCCCGGCCTCCTCGGAGAAGCCGCTGCACAGGATGGCCCGGGCCCCGGGGTCCATTTCCCGGATGATCTTGAAGGCGTCGGGCCCGGTCATCCGTGGCATGGTGGCGTCCATGAGGATGAGGCCGATGCCGCCCTGCTCCTTGCGGAACACGTCCACGGCCTCCACCCCGTCCCGCGCCTGGAAGACCCGGTAGCCCAGGCCCTCCCGCAGGAATTCGCCCAGCGTCTCCTGCAGGTCCTCGTCGTCGTCCACCAGCATCAGGGCCAGATGGCCGGCGCCGCCCGCCACGGCCACGGTGGCCGGTTCGGGTTCAGGCGCCTGGTCCGCCGCCGGAGGGAAGAGAAGCCGGATGGTGGTGCCCTGCCCCGGCGCCGTGCGCACCCAGAGGCCCGCCCCGTGGGCCTTGAGGATGCCCAGGGCCGCCGAGAGCCCCAGGCCCCGGCCGGGGCGGTGGGTGGAGAAGAAGGGATCGAAGGCCCGCTCCAGGACCTCCTTGGTCATGCCGGCGCCCTTGTCCTCGATGGTCACGCAGACCATGGGCCCGGCCGTGGCGGCGGGCTGGATCCAGGCGCCGTCCTTGGCGTCCCCGGCCAGGGGATCCACGATGCCGGTGGAGATGACGATGGGCGTCCCATCGGCCCCCAAGGCCTCCCGGGCGTTGGCCACGAGCCCCGTCAGCACCTGGCAGAGCTGGTCGGGATCCACCGAGACGGGCGGCAGGTCCGCCCCGGGCACCACCCGCAGGTCCGCGGCCCCGGGCAGTTCGCGCAGGGTGGCCAGGCACTCGTCCAGCATGTGGTTGAGGTCCAGCACCTCGGCGCGGCGGAAGCCCTTGCCCGAGAAGTCCAGCATGCGGTGGGCCAGGGAGGTCGCCTTGCCCAGGACCTTCAGGGCGCGTTCCAGGTCCGTGCGGCCCGCGCCGCCTGCCGGGAGCTTGCGCAGGGAGCTTTCCAGGTTGCCCTGGAGCGCCTGGAAGAGGTTGTTGAAGTCGTGGGCGATGCCGCCGGCCATGCGGCCCAGGCTCTCCATCTTCTGGGCGTTGCGCAGGTACTCGTCCGCGGCCCGCAGGCGGGCCTGGGTCTCGGCCAGCTTGCGCTCCATGCCGATGGTGTGGAGGGCCCGCTCCACCGCCCCAGGCAGCGCCCCCAGGAAGTGGATGTCCTTGACCAGGTAGTCCAGGGCGCCCTTCTTCATCATCTCCACGGCGATGCGCTCGTCCCCCGAGCCCGTGGTGACGATGAAGGGGGGAAGCTCCGCCTGGTCCAGGAGCTGGGAGGCCGTCATGTCCGGCAGGGAGAAGTCCAGGAGCACCAGGTCCGGGCGCTGCGCCGAGAGGATCTCCAGCGCCTGCCGCCCCGTGGCCGCGTGCAGGTAGTCCCACCCGTGGAGGAGGACCTCCTCCCGGACCAGCTCGGCCAGGCCGTGGTCGTCTTCGACCAGGAGGATGAGGGGCTTTTCCGCGGGGAGGGTCATGGCTCGGCCACCTGGACCACAGGCAGGAAATGCCCCAGCAGGGTCAGCGTCCGGGAGAATTCCTCGAAGCTCCGGGGCTTGGTGATGTAGAAATTGCAACCGGAAGCATAGCAGGTCGCCACTTCCCGGGGATCATCGGTGGTCGTGAGCATGATGATGGGGGTCCGGCTCGTGGCGGGGTCGGCCTTGAGGCGCCGCAGCACCTCCACGCCACCCACGCGGGGCATGTTGATGTCCAGGAGCAGGAGGCAGCGCGCACCCCGCCCGGGGCCCTGGAACCAGTCCAGCACCTCCTGGCCGTCCTTGAAGCGCAGGATGGGGTTGGCCATGCCCGCGTCCTGGAGGTGCTCCCGGATCAGGACCGCATGCCCTTCGTCATCCTCGGCGATGAGGACCGTGACGGTCTCGAAGCCCTGGACGTTCTGCATGGCCAATCCTCAGGAAGATCCTACCGGCAGTTCAAGGTGGAAGACGCAGCCATTTTCCGGGGCGGAATCCACCCAGACCCGGCCCCCGTTCCGCTCCGCCATGCGCCGGACCAGGGTCAGGCCCAGACCCTCCCCCTGGATGGGACCCAGGGGGTCCAGGCGCTGGAAGATCTCCCAGATCCGTTCCCGGTACTCGGGGGAGATGCCCTTGCCGTTGTCTTGGACGGAATAAACGCAGACGTCCCCGGCCACGCGGCCCTGCACCCGGATCCGGAGGGGGCGGTCGGGGTGGCGGTACTTGACGGCGTTGTCCAGGAGGTTGGAGACGATCTGGGCCGTCTGGTTGGGGTCGGCCTTGCAGGGGGGCAGGTCGTCCACCTCCAGGACCCCTTCGGCGGACTGGAGCTGGAAGGCCAGGCTGGCCGAGCAGGTCCGGAGCAGCGCGTTCATATCCAGCGTCTCAGCCCGCAGCACCATGCGCCCGGCGCGGGAGAGGGAGAGCAGGCCGTTGATGATGGCGTCCATCTTCACGCCGGAGGCCTTGATGAACTCCAGGGACGAGGGCATGCGTTCCTGCACGTGGGGGGCGATGGCGGCCCGGAAGGCTTCCAGGGAATCGGCCCCCTCCTGGTGGCGCCGGATCTCGTCCAGCGACTTGGCCAGGCGCTGGCTGAAGCCCTGGATGTTCACCAGCGGGGAGCGCAGGTCGTGGGAGGCCACGTAGAGCAGGGTCTCCAGCTCCTTGTTCTTCTGCTCCAGCTCGCCCAGGAGGCGCTCGCGCTCGCGCTCCACGCGCTTGCGCACGGAGATGTCCGTGACGAGGATCGCCAGGGCAACGGGGGTTCCCTGGGGGCCCATCACCGAGGCCAGGGAGACCCGCGATTCCATCACCGAACGGTCCCGCCGCACCAGCCCCAGCTCAAAGGTCTCGGCCTGCATGGAGCTGCTCAGGAGCTGCATGGCCACCAGGGAGGGAAGGTCGGCCTCGGATACGAAGGTCGAGTAGTGCTGGCCGATCATCTCGTCGAGGGCATAGCCGCTCATCTCGCAGAGGCGCCCATTGCAGAACGTGAAGCGCCCCTCGGCGTCGACGAGCGCGAGTCCCTCGTTGAGGGTCTCCACCACCACGCGATACTTTTCCTCGGTGGCGCGCAGGGCCGAAGCCGCCCGCACCCGCTCGGAGATGTCGTCGAGGAGCAGCAGGAGGATCCGTTCCCCCCGGCTCATGAAGGGGACGAAATGGGCCACCACCCAAAGTTCCTTGCCGAAGGAGGAGGTGAAGTGGGCCTCGAGGCGCTGCTCCATCCCCGAGGCCAGGGCCCGGTCCGCACCTTCCCTCAGCCCGCATTCCTTCCAGGAGGCGATGCGCCGGAAGTTCTGCTTCAGGAGGTCCTCCGTCCGCGCGTCCACGATGCGCGCCGCGGCCTGGTTGGCCATGACGCAGCTGCCGTCGGCGGCCTGGTAGAGCAGGATGCCCGTGGGCGAAGCGGCGATGAGCTTCTGGTTCAGGGACAGCACTTCCGACAGGTCCAGCTGGGCTTCCACGCGCTCGGTCACGTCCTCCAGGAACCAGAGCATGCCCGCCTCGGGTTGGCCGGGCACCAGCAGGCCCCCCACCAGGTAGGCCCAGAAGGGCGTGCCATCCACGCGCCGCAGGCGGATGTCCCCCCGAAACCGCTGGCCCTCGCGGCAGACTTCAAGCACATCCCGCTCGAAGGTCTCGTAGGCGGCCTCGTCCAGGTAGTAGGGCCGGGTCCCCGCCCCCACCAGCAGCTCCGCATCCACGCCGAGGATCTCCCCGCACCGGGCGTTGGCCCGGAGCACCTGCCGGCCCCGGATCACCATGGCCCCCATGGCCACGCCTTCCAGGTCCGGCCAGGCCGTGGACGCCGGCTGGCGCCGTACGGTCCGCGAAAGGATGACCCCCGCGAGGGCCGCCCCCAGGACCATTCCGATGATCAGGATGAGATAGGACATGCGGTTTCCGGCGTGTCCCCTACCCTACCATCAAGGCTCCGTTTTGGGGCCCAGGGCGTCCACCATGTCCACGACCACCATGGTCCCGTAGTCCTTGTGGGGGCCGATGGCGGCCCCGGCCGCGCGGAACTTCGGGTTGAACAGGTTGTGCCGGTGGCCGCGGTCGGGCACGCCGTCGTCGATCACCAGCTGGATGACGGTCATGCGGGGCGTCTCGTCGCCGTAGTTGATCACTTCGCCGCTCAGCCCCTCGATCTCGCCGTACCGCTTGATCCGGAGGCTCGGCCGGGAGCCGTCGGTGCCCGCGTGACCCGTGGCGCCCGTAGGCCCCTGGTCCATCACGTGGTCCCAGGCCGCCCGGTGCAGCGACTCGTTGTAGACGATGAGCTCCATGACGGGCTCGATGTTGTCCAGGAAGTCCGCGGCCTCCATGACCGCGTCGCGGCCTTCGTTGGTGCGGATGGGCACATGCTCCCGGAGGCGCCACAGGGTTCCTTCGAAGTGGGTGCCCAGGGCCCGGAGGTACTTGGCGTATTCCTTGGGGAAGCGCCGGATCTTGTTGATCTCCCGCACCACGGCGATCTCCGCCGGCGTGGATGGCGGGCACTGGGCGCCCAGCGCCAGGGACGCCATCACCGTCAGGACCAGGAAACGGAACATGGGACCCTCCTTGCAGGAAGCTCGCTAGTCCTCGCCCCGCCGCGGGGTGCCTTCGGGGTCGAACAGGTAGCCCACGCTGCGCACCGTGTGCACCCAGCGGGGGGCGTGGGCGTCCTTCTCCATGGCGCGGCGGATGCGCACGATGAAGTTGTCGACGGTGCGGGTGGTGGGATAGGTCTCCTCGCCCCAGACTTTGTCCAGGATGTCGGTTCGGCTTACCACCTGGCCGGCCTGCTCCATGAGGAGCTTGAGGATCATGCATTCCTTGACGCCCAGCATGAAGGACCCGTTGGGGCCCTCCCCGCAGAAGTTCTCGAAGTCCACCCAGTGCTCGCCGAACCGCTGGCGCCCGCTGAGGCTGCGGTTGCGGTACCAGTCCTCCCGCCGCAGGATGGCCCGGATGCGAAGGAGCAGCTCCACCACCTGGAAGGGCTTGCCCAGGTAGTCGTCCCCGCCGGTCTCGAAGCCGCGCACCCGGTCGTCCTCGGTGTTCTTGGCGGTGAGGAACAGGATGGGCGTGTAGTTCTTGGCCTCCCTGACCTTCGAGCAGACGGTGAATCCGTCCATGCCCGGCAGCATCACGTCCAGCAGCACGAGGTCGTAGTGGCCGCCGAGGATCTCCTTGAGGGCCTCGTCGCCCCGGGTCACCCAGGTGCAGGGCAGCCCCTCCAGTTCGAGGTTGAGCTTGATGCCTTCAGCGAGGCTCAGCTCGTCCTCGACCAGGAGGATCTTGGGTTCGTTCATGGCGGCCTCCTGCAAGTCCAGCTGTGTTGAGGGTAGAATGGGCCATCGGAGTCCCGGATGGTTCCCTACCTCAGTATCGTAATTCCCATCTATAACGAAGAAGCAAATATTACCAACCTCTGGAGCCGCCTGTCCAAGGTGCTGACGGAGAATTGGTCGGACCCGGAAAAAACCTGGGAGGTGATCTTCACCGACGACGGCAGCCGGGACCAGTCCCTCTACATGCTCCTGGAAATCGCCCGCCAGGAGCCCAGGGTCTCCGTGGTGGAGTTCAACCGGAACTACGGCCAGCATTCCGCCATTTTCGGCGCCTTCGCGGAGGTTCGCGGCGAGGTGGTCGTCACCCTGGACGCCGACCTCCAGAATCCCCCCGAGGAGATCCCCAAGCTGGTGGCCAAGATCGAGGAGGGCTTCGACGTGGTGGGCGGCTGGCGCCAGGAGCGGACCCGGAACGACAGCTTCTTCCGCACCATGCCCAGCAAGATCGTCAACGCCGTCACCCGCAAGACCACCGGCGTGCGCCTCCACGACTACGGCTGCATGCTCCGGGCCTACCGCCGGGAGATCGTCGACGCCATGCTCCTGTGCAAGGAGCGCAGCAGCTTCATCCCCGCCCTGGCCAACAGCTTCGCCAAGCGCATCGCCGAGGTGCCCGTGGGCCACGCCGAACGGGCGGCTGGCGACTCCAAGTACGGCTTCTGGAAACTCATCAACCTCCAGTTCGACCTCCTCACCAGCTTCTCCCTCCTGCCCCTCCAGATGCTCAGCGTCCTGGGCGTGGTCATCTCCGCCCTGGGCATCGGGTTCGGCATCTTCCTCATGGTCTACCGGGTGCTGCACCCGGAAGGGACCGTCCAGGGCGTCTTCACCCTGTTCGCCGTGCTCTTCTTCTTCGTGGGGGCCCAGTTCCTGGCGTTCGGGCTGCTCGGGGAGTACATCGGCCGGATCTACCAGGAAGTGCGGGACCGGCCCCGCTACGTGGTCAAGAAGCACCACCGGACCGGCACCGGCCAGGCCTGATCCCCCCCAGCCGCGGCCCCGCCCGGAGACGACACCATGGATGAACGCAAGCGGATCCTGTTCGTCGAGGACGATCCCATCCTGCTGGAGCTCCTGGAGGCGACCCTGGCGGACATGGCCTCGGAATGGGACATGGGCTTCGTGTCCAACGCCGAGGCGGCCCTGGAGGCCTTCGCCGTCCGGCCCTACGACATCGTGGTGGCCGACCTGTGGATGCCCGGCATGGACGGCGCCCAGCTCCTGCAGAAGATCCTGGTGCGCTACCCCGCCACGGTGCGCTTCGTGCTCTCCGGATGCGACGACCGCAAGCTCGCGGCCTCGGTGGTGGACCGCGCCCATCAGTTCCTCAGCAAGCCCTGCGACCCGGCCTTCCTGAAGTCCGTCCTGCGGCGGACCTTCGTGCTGGGCTCCGAGGTGCACAGCAATCACGCCAAGGAGCTTGTGGCGCGCATCGGGCGGCTGCCCAGCGTGCCTGACATCTACCACCAGATCAACCGCCTCATGGGCTCGGAACGGGCGACCCTGGATGACCTGGGCGCCGCCATCGGCAAGGACATGGCCATGACCGCCATGATCCTCAAGCTGGCCAATTCGGCCTTCTTCAGCCTGCGCCAGACGGTCTCCACTCCCGGCGAGGCCGTCTCCATCCTCGGCATCGACCTTCTGAAATCCCTGGTCCTGGCCCACGGGCTCTTCAGCCAGGCCGGGGGTTTCCGCTTCCCCACCTTCAGCCTGGCCCACCTCTGGCGCCACAGCGTCGCCGTGGCCGCGGGCACCAAGCAGATCGCCGAGTCCCAGGGCCTGGGCCGTTCCGCCGCCGCGGAGTACTTCACCGCCGGCCTCCTGCACGACGTGGGCATCCTCGTGCTGGCCTCGCGCTTCCCCGACGAGTACGCCAAGGTCATCGAGACCAGCCGCCGCACCGGCACCGACCTGGAGACCGCCGAGTTCCACGTGCTGGGTTCCACCCACGGCGAAGTTGGCGGTTACCTCCTGGGCCTCTGGGGCCTCCCCCCCGCCGTGGTCCAGGCCGCCTCCCTGCACCACCAGCCCAGCCGCCAGGGCGAGGCCGTCTTCAGCCCCACCGTGGCCGTGCACATCGCCGACGCCCTCCTGAGCCAGGACCCGGAGCACGAGATCTTCTCCACCGCCACCCTGGACGAGCGCTACCTGGCCACCCTAGGCCTCACCAGCCGCATCCCCGCCTGGCGCGCGAACCTCAGCATCGACCTCGCGGGAATGGGTGAGCTTTTCTAGAACATCCAGGCGACGGCCCGGCTCCGCTTCTGCCCCTGCCCCATTTCCAGGATCCTCACCTGCGCCCCCGCCTTGCGTAGCGCCGCCTGGATCGGCGGCAGGTTCGCGGACTTGGACACCAGGCCCGTGAACCAGCGGCAGAGCCCCGGCCGCGCGGCGCTTTCCGCCACCATGCGCCCGATGAAGGCCACCTCACCGCCCGGGCACCACAATTCCCCTCCCCGCCCCCCGAAATTGAGCACCGGCGCCCGGCACCCCTCCCCCCGGCCCAGGTTCCGCCACTTCCGCGCCGAACCTTCCCGGGCCTCCTCCGGCGAACCGTGGAAGGGCGGGTTGCACAGGCAGGCCTCGAAGGTCTCCCCCGCCTCGGCCACCCCCTCGAAGATCCGCCCCGGATCCTTCTGGAGCCGGAGCCCGATGGCCGCATCCAGCCCGTTGCGCCGGAGAATGGCCCCGGCGCTGGCCAGCGCCCCGGGATCCACGTCGGACCCCACGAAGGACCAGCCGTAGGCCCGGTGTCCCAGCAAAGGGTATACACACCCCGCCCCCGTGCCGATGTCCAGGATCCGGACGGCGGCCCCCGTGGGCGGGCCTCCGGGCCCAGCCAGCAGGTCCGCCAGGTGGTGCAGGTAGTCCGCCCGTCCGGGAATGGGCGGCACGAGGAAGCCTTCGGGCAGGTCCCACCCCTCGATCCCGTACACCGCGACCATCAGCGCCCGGTTCAGGAGCCGCACCGCCCGGGGGTCGNNGGGTTCGCCCGCCGGATTCGGCCGCACCAGCGGACCGAGTTCCGGGCAGGCCCGCACCAGGGCGGCCATGTCGTACCGGCCCCGGTGCGGGTTGCGGGGGTGGAGGGAGGGGGCGGCCACGGCGTCAGTAGGCCGAGTACTTTCGGGCGCTGCCCCGCACCTTGTCGGCCGGATAGCGTGTCGCGTTCAGCTCGATCTTGCGGTGGGCGGCTTCCACCAGATCGAAGCCCAGCTGGTCCGCCAGACGCACCAGGTAGAGCAGGACATCGCCCGCCTCCTCCTGCACCCGCCGCATGGCCTCCGCGTCCAGGTTCCGGCTCTCGTCGCCCGTGAGCCACTGGAATTCCGCGGCCAGTTCACCAGCCTCGCCGGTGAGGGCCATGGCCAGGTTCTTGGGCGTATGGTATTGCTCCCAGTCGCGCTCGGCGGCGAACTGGCGAAGGCGCTGGGCGAGGGGGAGCAGGGGATCGTCGTTCATGGCTTGCCCTGCCTCCGCGGAATAGCCGATTATCGCCGGAAACCGGCTCCCCGCGCCATCAGGCCTCCCCGGCCGCCGGGGCCGGGGCCTTTGCCAGGCGCCGCCGCTTGATCCAGGCCCGGAGCTTCCAGGCCCCATAGGCGATCAGCCCCCAGGGCAGCAGGACGAGGACGATGCGCAGCAGCACCGCCAGGGATCCGGAGATCAGCTGGGGACCGTCCCCCAGGGCTTCGCCCAGGCTGCTCCAGGCGCTGGCGACGGTTACCGCCTGGGGCTCCTGAAGGTTCACGATGAGGGTGGACAGCCGGATCTGGTGGTCGTAGAACTGGCGCTGGCCCTCGGCGGTCTCGATCTCCTCGGTGATGCGCGCCAGTTCCTTCTCCGCGTTCAGCACTTCGTTGAGGTTGCCGGCCCGGGTGCGAAGGATCTCCCGGACCCGCGCGGCCGCATCCCGCTTCACCCGCAGGCGGGTCTCCAGGTCCTGGTACTCCTTGGTGACATCTTCAGTGTTCGTGTGCTGGGACAGAACCTTCCCCAACCGTGCCACCGCCGATCCCGCCGCCAGGAAGTGGTCCGCGGGGACCCGCACCGTGACGGAGCCCATGCGGGCACCCCCTGCGCCCCGCCTGACGTCCGTGCTCGTCACGTACCCTCCGGCCGCCACCGCCAGACGCGTCACCTCCAGGGCCGCCGCATCGAAGTCCTTCACTTCGAGGCTCACATCGCCGGTCCGGATGAGTTTCAGGGTGTCCGCGAGAACGGGCGCTCCGGTAGCGGGAGCTTCGCCCAAGTCGAGCCCAACCGTCGCCTTCACCATCGGCATGGCGCTGCCTTTTCGGGCCAGTCTCTGAAAGGGGGAGGCCGCTTCCCACACCTGGGGTGGGCCGAAGGCGTTGGCTTCCCGGCTCCCCCCATCAGACGACATTCCCTGTGCCTCAGAGAGCCTCACCAGCACCAGGATCGCCACGAGCAGGACCGGCAACCCGACCACGCAGGCCAGAATCCACTTCCAGGGACGCATCTGGATCTTCATCGGAACTCCGGGGGATGGCCTAGCCTACCCCAAGTCACGACCGCCTGCACGGCAACGGCGGCCGGATTTCCCATCCGGCCGCCGTTGGGTTTTCAGACGCCTACTTCCCCTTGGCCAGCGTCCGGGCCATGGCGATGAAGGCCTTGGTCTGCGGGCTGTCGGGATGCGCGGCCACCAGGGGCACGCCCGAATCGCCGCCCACGCGGATGGCCAGGTCGATGGGCACTTCGCCCAGGAAGGGCAGCCCCATGCGCTCCGCCGCCGCCTTCACGCCGCCGTGCCCGAAGATCTGCGTCTCCGCGTGGCACTGGGGGCAGTGGAAGCTGGACATGTTCTCCACCACGCCGGTGATGGGCACCTTCACCGTCTGGAAGAGCCCGATGGCCTTGCGGGCATCCAGGAAGGCCACGTCCTGGGGGGTGCTGACGATGACCGCGCCGTCCACCTTGGCGTTCTGGATGAGGGAGATCTGGGTGTCGCCGGTGCCCGGGGGCAGGTCGATGAAGAGGTAGTCCAGGTCGCCCCACAGCACGTCGCCCAGGAACTGGGTGAGGGCCTTGTTGAGCATGGGCCCGCGCCAGATCACCGGCCGGTCCTCGTCGATGAGGAAGGCGATGGACATGAGCTTCAGGCCGAACTTCTCCACGGGGATGATCTTGCCGTCGGGCGTGGCCTCGGGGCCCTCCTTGATGCCGAACATCATGCCCATGCTGGGGCCGTGGATGTCGGCGTCCAGGAGGCCCACCTTGTACCCCAGGGAGGCCATGGCCACGGCCAGGTTGGAGGCCACGGTGCTCTTGCCCACGCCGCCCTTGCCGGACGCCACCACCAGGCATTGCTTGACGGTGGGCAGCAGGTTCTTGAACTCGGCCTGGGGGGTGCGCTCCCACTCCAGGCGCAGGGTGACCTTCTCCACGCCCTCCACGGCCCCCAGGGCCGCGCCCAGGGCTTCCCGCAGCACGCCCTCGCGGTCCTGGTAGGCATCCAGGAGCTGCAGCTGGACGGTCACTTCCGCTTCATGCACGTCGATGGCCTTCACCGCCTTGAGGGCCACCAGGTTGGCGTTGGCACCGGGCATCTGCCAAGTGTTGAGTACATCATAGATTGCGGCGCGACTGATTCTCGATCCCATGGCGGTCTCCAACCTACTAGACTGCCATGAAGATGGGGATTCGGCCATCCGGTGGCGATTTCGTCAGATGTCTGGATCCCAAGGCTCGGCCAGCTTCTGGGTGACCGCCCGCACGCCGCTACTCAGCAAACCATGTTCATAACTGCGGTACTGGCTGCGCAGGGGGGGCCAGGAGGGATCCAGCCCGCGGCGCACCACCGAGCCGTCGGCACCCAGCACCCGCCCCTTCACGGTGTCGTGGAGCTGGAGCTCGAGCATTTCCACCACCTGCGCCGCCACGATGGGGTCCACCAGGGGGAAGGCCACCTCCACCCGGTTGTCCAGGTTGCGCTGCATGAGGTCGCCCGAGGACAGGAGGGTCTCGGGCGCGCCCCCATTGTGGAAGTGGTAGACCCGGGCGTGCTCCAGGAACCGGTCGATGATGGACACCGCCCGGATGTTCTCCGACAGCCCCGGCACCCCCGGGCACAGGCAGCAGGTGCCCCGCACCAGAAGGTCGATCTGCACGCCGTCCTGGCTGGCCTCGTAGAGCCGCTGGATCATGGGCGGGTCCACCAGGGCGTTCATCTTGAGGACCATGCGCGCGGCGCGGCCGGCCCGGGCGTGTTCGCGCTCGCGGTCGATGCGGGCGTAGAGGGCGTTGCGGAAGTACTGGGGCGCCATGATGAGCTTGTGCAGCGCCGGCGGCCGCGTGTAGCCCGTGAGGACGTTGAAGAGGTTCGAGAGGTCCTCCCCGAACTCCTTGCGGGCGGTGAAGATCCCGATGTCGCTGTAGAGGCGCGAGGTGCGCTCATTGTAGTTGCCTGTGGACAGATGGCAGTACCGGCGGATCCCTTCGGTCTCCTGGCGCAGGACGAGGCAGGCCTTGCCGTGCGTCTTGTAGGCGATCATGCCGTACACCACGTGCACGCCGGCCTTCTCCAGGCGCCGCGCCCAGGCGATGTTGCCCTCCTCGTCGAAACGCGCCCGCAGCTCCACGATGGCCGCCACCTGCTTGCCGCGCTCCGCGGCCCGTTCCAGGGCGGCGGCGATGGGGCTGGTGGTGCTGATGCGGTAGAGGGTCATCTTGATGGCCAGGACCTTGGGGTCGTCCGCAGCCTCCCGCACGAAGCGCACCACGCTGTCGTCGAAGCTCTGGTAGGGGTGCATGAGCAGCACGTCGTGGCGCCCGATGGCGTCGAAGATGCTCCCGGCCCCCTCCAGCTGCGGCACCGGCAGCGGCGGCATGGGGCTGTCCTTGAGGTGGGGCAGGTCCAGCTGGGCGTAGAGCTGCATGAGGTCCGAGAAGGCCGCGAAGCCCTCGCTGGGGTAGAGGTCCTCGGGGGAGAGCTCCAGCTCCTCGATGAGCATGTCCAGCAACGGCTCGCTCAGGCCCTGCTCGTACTGGAGGCGGACCACCGCGCCGCGACGGCGGCTCCGGAGGTGCTCCTCCACGGTCTTCATCAGGTCCTCGTTGGGATCCTCCTCCACCGGCAGGTCCGAATCGCGCGTCACCCGCAGGGCGTGGCAGTTGCGGATGGCGTAGCCGTGGAAGATCTGCGCGATGTGCATGCGCACCACGTCCTCCAGCATCAGGAAGGCGTGGGTGCCCGGCTCGGACGGCACCCGCAGGAACCGGGCCGAGACGGGGGTGGGGATGGGGATGATGGCCAGTTCCGAGACCGGGAAGTCCTCCTGCTCCAGGTACTCCTCCGCCTCCAGCTCGGCCATGAGCACCAGGGCCCGGTTGCCCAGACGCGGGAAGGGGTGGCCCGTGTCCACGGCCAGGGGGGTGACCAGGGGCAGCAGGTTGTTCTCGAAGTAGTCCTGGGCGAACCGCCGCTGGGTCTCGTCCAGCTCCTCGGGCTTGAGGATGGAGATGCCCTCCCGGGTCATCTGGGGCTTGATGACGTAGGAGAACAGTTCGTGCTGGCGCCGGGCCAGGTCGTGGATGCGCCGGGACACCTCCTCCAGCATCTGCCGGGGGGTCCTGCCGTCCGCGCCGGGCTGGGTGATGCCCGCGTCGATCTGGCGCCAGATGCCCGCCACCCGGACCATGAAGAATTCGTCCCAGTTGCTGGAGGTGATGGCCAGGAACTTGACTCTTTCAAGGAGGGGAACGGTGGGGTCCTCAGCTTCTTCTAGGACTCTTTCATTGAAGGCCAGCCAGCTGAGTTCCCGGTTGAGGATGTTTTCCGGGCGGGGATAGCGTCTGCTCATAACCACGAATTATGCCTCCACTTCTTCTCCCCCACTTGTAAATTCTACGCACCTTGATCCGGGAGCCAACGCCTTCCACGGTCTCCCGGCCACTTAGAAGTGGCTCCGGAGGGCGATCGGGGGTAATCTGGCAGTTCGTCCAAATCCGGGGCCCGAGGTGGGCCCCTAATCCCAACGAGAGGGCCGAAGACCGGCCAGGTAGGAGGAAACATGACTCAGGAAACCATTCAAGTCGCCCTGCGCGGCACCACGGGCAAGTCGTCCAGCAAGGGCCTGCGCAAGGCCGGCATGATCCCCGCAGTGATCTACGGCCTCAACGAGGCTCCCGTCGCCATCGCCATCAGCCCCAAGACCGTCGCGCGCATCCTCGCCAGCGAGTCCGGCATGAACTCCCTGATCCACCTCCAGCGTGAGGGCACGGACATCAAGCGCCACGTCATCATCAAGGACATCCAGCGCGATCCCGTCACCCGCCGCCTGGTGCACGTCGACCTCATGCGCGTCGACCCCGACCACAAGGTCCGCGTGAAGGTTCCCATCATCCTCAAGGGCACCCCCATCGGCGTCAAGGAAGGCGGCCTGCTGGACTTCACCCACCGCGAGATCGAAGTCGAGTGCCTGCCCAGCTTCATCCCCGCCCACCTGGACGTGAACGTCGACCACCTCAAGGTCGGCGACTCCCTCCGCCTGGACCAGCTGAACCTGGATTCGCACCTCACCGTGCACGGCGACGCGCACAACGTGATCTGCTGCGTGGTGGGCAAGAAGGCCGAGGAGGAGCTCGCCACCGAGGCCGCTCCCGCCCCCGAAGCCGCCCCCGCCGCCAAGGGCAAGAAGTAGTCCTTGTTCCTCCTTGTGCCCCTGGGGAATCCCGGGGAGGCCTACACGGCCACCCGGCACAACCTCGGCAGGCTCATGCTCCAGCGCTGGATGGAACGCCACTGCCCCCGCCCGGGGGTGGAGCGTTCCTTCCAGTGCGGAACGCTGTACCGGCTGAAGCGCCCCTTCCTGGCCCTGGTGCCCGGCACCTGGATGAACCTCAGCGGCCAGGTCTGCGCCGAGGCCGCCCGGGCCGGCTACGACCCCGCCCGGATGATCCTGCTCCACGACGACAAGGACCTGCCCCTGGGCGAGGGCCGGTTCCGGCTCGCCGGCAGCGATGCGGGCCACAACGGCCTCAAGTCGGTCTTCGCGGAACTGGGCACCCGGGAGGTGCCCCGCCTGCGCCTGGGCATCGGCCCCTTCGAGAGGCCCCTGGTGGATTTCGTCCTGGGGGAATGGACCCCGGCCGAATGGGACCTCATCGACGCCATGGAGAAGCCCTTCGCCGACTTCATGGAACGCCTGGCCTCCGCCCCGGACCTCCAGGCCATCGCCGGGCAGGCCAGTTTCAAGGTTGTTGCTTGAAATTCCAGGGCTTTCCTGAGATGCTGATCGTTCGCGTCCCCACCTGGGGACCTCCTTGCTCCGGCGGATTGCCGGGGCTTCACATCCACGAGGAGGACTGATGCGTCGATATGAGACCATCTTCATCGCCTCCCCCACGTTGACGGATGAACAGGCTGAAGAGCTTGTCCGCCACTTCGAGGGGATCATTGCCGAGCAGGGTGGCGAACTGCTCAAGACCGAAAAGTGGGGCCGCAAAAAGCTGGCCTACGAAGTCCAGAAGTTCAGCGAGGGCTACTACACCCTGTTCGAAATGAACGCGGGCCCCACGCTCATCGCCGAGCTCGAGCGGCGCTTCCGCAACCACGATTCCGTGATCAAGTATCTGTCCGTCCGCATGGACGAGCAGGCCAAGGCCGCCGATCGCCAGAAGGTGCGCTACGAGCGCGAAGGCCGTCGCAAGGCCCAGGCCGGCATCAAGGAACGCTCCCTTGAAGAGGTGATGGGATGAAGCGGCGTACTGACGGTAAGGGAAAGCCCAAGAAGAAGAAGGTATTTGGCGGCCGGCGCAGCAAGTTCTGCAAGTTCTGCGTCGAGAAGTCCACCTTCATCGATTACAAGGACGTGAAGACCCTCAGCGGCTTCACCCCCGAGCGNNGCACCAGCGGCGTTTGCGCCCTGCACCAGCGCATGCTGGTCGAGGCCATCAAGCGGGCCCGCAACATCGCCCTGCTGCCCTTCGCCACCGACTAGAAACGGCTCGGCGCTTTGACCGGGAGAGCCCCGGACGGAACCTTCCGTC
>DBME01000126.1 GCA_002298155.1 Holophagaceae bacterium UBA706
CCGGAGCGGCGGCAGCGGGCTTGGCGGCGGCAGGGGCGCCGGCGGCGAACTTCGCGTCGTAGCGCTTGCCCACTTCGTTGGTGAAGGCCATCAGCCAGGTTTCCTCGGCATAGGCGAACAGGCCCTGCTGGTTCTGGAACACGAGCTGCAGGCCCTGCTCCTTGGCCAGCGCGTCGATGATGGGGCTCACTTCCTGGGAGAACTGGCCGAAGACCTTCTCACGCACCTTCTGGAATTCGCCCTGGCTGTCCTCCTGGAGCTTCTTGAAATCGTAGTCGGCATCGCGCAGCTGCTTCTGGATCTGTTCCTTGCCGGCATCGCTGATGCTCGGGGACTGGAGCTGGGCCTGGAGCTTGCCCATATCGTCGGCCTTGGCCTTGAGGCGCTCTTCGAGGTTCTTCTTGACGACCTCAAGCTCGGCGAAGAGCTGGCGGCCGCGGACCGTGGTCTGGATGAGGCGCTCGGGAATGAACACCGCGAACTTGACCGGGGCGGGCTCCTGGGCGGCGAGGGTGACTACCGCCGCGACGGGCAGGAGGATGTTTCGGAATCGCATGGTGGCTCCATACAGAGGGGTTGTCGGTTGGGATCCGTGGATCAGAAGGTCGTGCCGATGCTGAACTGGAACTGCATCTTGCCTTCGGTGTCGAAGGCGTAGGGATTCAGCTTCTTGGCCCAGATGAGGCGGAGGGGGGCGGGGCTGATGGGCAGGAAGAACCGGAACTCGACGCCCGCGCTGCGCCGCAGGCCCTCGGAGAACAGCTTCGTGCCCTGGGCATAGGCGTCGCCGGCGTCATAGAAGGCGACGACCCGGAACTGGTCGGCGATCTTGAACTGGTATTCCGCGTTGAGGATCACCTGCTTGTTGCCGCCGACCACCACGGGGTTGCCCGTGTCGTCGGGCGAGACCGTGCCCACCTGGCCGTACTGGTAGCCGCGGATGGAGTTCTCGCCGCCGGGCCGGTAGAGCTCCCAGATGGCCATGTTGGAGTTGGTGAGGTTGCGCACGTAGCCGTAGGACGCGTTGATGCCGAAGATGTGGCGCTCGGCGATGTTGGTCCACTTGGCGAATTCCAGCGTGGTCCGGTAGAAGGGCTTGTCGCCGCCGAACTGCCAGCCGCCGTACTCGAAGCCCACGGAGAGCTTGGTTCCGTTGGTGGGCTTGAAGGGGTGGTTGACCGTGCTGTACGTGAGGAACTGGTTGATGGTGGAGGTCAGCTGGGCCGACGTGTCCCGGAAGTAGTAGTTGCGGCCGCCTTCGATCTTGAGGATGCGGAAGGTGTAGCCCACCTGGTAGGTGGTCCAGAAGGCCCAGGTGGCATTGGGGATGAAGGTCGCCAGGCGGGTGCCCATGCTCACGCCCAGGCTGCGGGAGAGCTGCTTGTAGGCGTACGCCGCGCCGACGCGGGAGGCGTCGTAGTCGGTGGTGCCGTCCGAGATGCTCGTGGTGAGGGAGTAGGGCAGATCGAAGATGTAGGGCTCGGTGAAGGACACCGAGGCCATGCGCTGGTATTTGCCGCCGTTGTAGCTGAAGGAGAGGGTCTCGCCCCCGCCGCCGAGGTTGCGGGTGGAGAAGCTCAGGCCCAGGGAGAAGCCCAGCACGGAGCCGTAGCCGCCCTGGAAGAGCACTTCGTTGACCCCGGATTCCTCGCCCTTGATGGTGATGTCCACCTGCGGCTTGTCGGGCACCAGGTCCACCTTGGGTTCCGAGGCCTTGACGTCGAAGAAGCCCAGCTGACCGAGACCCGTGAAGGAGTCCTTGAAGAGCTCGGTCTGGAAGGGGTCGCCCTCCTTGAGGATCATGGCGCGGCGGAGGACCTTGTCCTTGGTCGTGGTGTTGCCCTCGAACACCAGGTGGCGGACCGTGTAGAGCTCGCCCTCGTCCACCTTCAGGACCACGTCCACGAACTTGTGGCCGCCGGCCTCGCGGACCTCGAGCTTCTTCTCCGCGCGGAACATGATGTAGCCGAGGTTGCTGTAGGCTTCCCTGATCTTGTCGATGCCGCCGTTCAGGGCGTCCATGTCGAAGGGCCGCACTTCTCCGGGCTTGGGATCGCCGGTGTCGGGCTTGATGCTCAGGAGCTTGCCCAGCCAGGAGGCGTTGTCGCGATGGTACTCGGCGATCTTCTGGCGGTAGAACCGTTCGCCGACGGCTCCCCGCATGACCGTGGGGTTGCCCTCGATGCGGAAGGTGCCCTGGGAATAGGTCTCGCCCTCGAGGATGGGGATGGTGAGGACCGCGCGAAGGTCGTACTTGGGCGACTTGCCCTCGGCGATGCGGCGTTCGTTCTTCTTCTTCTCCTTGGCGGAGGTGTGGTCCTCGGTCACGATCGTGGGCTTGCCCACGAAGACGTCCTTGTAGCCCAGGCGCCAGTAGGCCTTCTTGATGGCCATCAGGTCTTCCTCGAGGTTCTTCTCCACCAGGAGGTCGTGGGACGTCAGCCAGCTGAACATCCAGTGCTTCCGGGTCTTCTCCATGAGCCGGGCCAGGGCCCCCGTGGGGATGGCCTTGTTGCCCCGGAAGGACACCTTGTAGATGCGGACCTTGCCGCCCTCCTTGATGTCGAAGACCAGGCGCGACATGGTGGGCCCCAGCGGCTCCAGGGTCACGTCGATGACCGGGTTCCGGAACCCCTTGTCGGCGCACTGCTCGACGATGAGATCCTTCACCTTGCGGGCGGTCTCTGGGTCGTAGATCGTGTCGGGGTTGATCGTCAGCTTCTTTTCCTTGATCTTGTCCTTCACCGCGGAGAGACCGACCTCCGTGCCGCCCCGGTAATCCACTTCCTTGATGATGGGGCGTTCCTTGACGATGATGATGAGCTTCTTCCCGGTACCCTCGTCATCGGCCTGGAACTTGATGTCGTCGAACGCGTTGGTGGCCCAGAGCTTCTCCAGGATGACGGTCAGGTCCACATTGCGGAGATCGTCGCCCTCCTTGAGGCCGGTCTTGAAGATGATGGTCTCCGCGGTCTGCTTCTGGGCGCCGAGGACCTCGATCTTGGTGATCACCTCGGAGTCCTGGGCCAGGGCGGGCAGGCCCGAAAGGCCTGCAGCCAGCACCAGGGGGGTCAGACCGCGCGACCACCCCCTCACACGAGGACGTCCGGCGGTCAGGCTCTGGGGTTCGGCAAACAATCTCATTCATGATCCATTACATAGGGTTGAGCATTGAAATCCCAAGGCCGTGAGGCCATCGGTCCTGCTGAGGCTAGCTGTGATGTGTAAGAAGAAATACCGGGCTCCCGCCTAGGCGGAATGCTGATTCATCCCTGGACCTCGGAGAGCTGGGGTTCGTTGGCATGCGTCTCGGTGAACAGAGGAACAAGCTTTTCATCGACCACGTCGAAGTGCACCACCCCGGCGGGGACGGTCTCCTGGGCGACCATGAGCTCGGCCAGGGGGTCCTCCACCTGCTTCTGGATGGCCCGGCGCAGGGGGCGGGCCCCGTAGGCGCGGTCCCGGACCGTGGTGCGCACGAGCCAGTCGCAGACCGCGTCGGTGACGGTGACCACGAGGTTGTGCTTCTGCAGGGTGATGTTGAGGTCGGCGATGAGGAGGCGGACGATCTTGCGGAGCTCCTCGTCGCCCAGGCGGTTGAAGACCACGATCTCGTCGATGCGGTTGAGGAACTCCGGCGGGAAGGTGCGCTTGAGCACCTTGATGGCGTCGCCAGCTTTTGCATCGGGACGATCATCCTTCTCCCCGAACCCAAGGTTCTTGTCCGGGAGGAGTTCCCGGCTGCCCACATTGGAGGTCATGATGATAATTGTGTTCTTGAAGTCCACTTGGTTCCCGAAGGCGTCCGTGGCGATGCCGTCGTCGAAGATCTGGAGCAGGACGTTCATCAGGTCCGGATGGGCCTTTTCCATTTCATCGAAAAGGATGACGCAATAGGGGTTACGACGGATCCGATCCGTGAGCATGCCCCCTTCCTCGTAGCCCACGTACCCCGGAGGGGCCCCGAGCAGCTTGGAAACTTCGTGCTTTTCCATGAACTCGGACATGTCGAACCGGATCATCTTCTTGGGATCCCCGAAGAGGAAGCCCGCGAGGGTCTTGGCCAGTTCGGTCTTGCCCACGCCGGTGGGCCCCAGGAACAGGAAGCTGCCCATGGGCCGGTTGGGGTTCTTGAGGCCGGTGCGGGCGCGCCTCACGGCGCGGCTCACGGCGCTCACGGCCTCGACCTGGCCGATGACGCGCTCGTTGATGTGGGCCTCCATGCGGGCGAGATTGGCCTTCTCCTCGTTCTTGAGGGCCCGCACGGGGATGCCGGTCCAGGACGCGACCACGTCCTCGATGTCGGCCTCGGTGACCTCCGCGAAGCTCTCGTAGTCCTCCTGGGAGAGCTCGCCCTCGCCGCCGGAGATCTGCTCGCGGAGCTGGACCTCCTTCTGGCGGAGCAGCACGGCGCGCTCGAAGTCGCGGTTCAGCACGGCCTCGTTCATCTCCGTGATGACGCGGTGGAGCTCCTCCTCGGTGCGGTGGGTCTCCCCGACGGTCACGCCGCCCCGCAGCTTGACCCGGGCACCGGCCTCGTCCAGGAGGTCGATGGCCTTGTCGGGCAGGAAGCGGTCGGTGATGTACCGGTTGGAAAGGTAGACGGAGGCATGGAGGGTGGCGGCGCTGTAGCGCACACGGTGGAACAGCTCGTAGCGGCTGCGGATCCCCTCGAGGATGCGAAGGCTCTCGGCCTCGTCCGGGGGATTGACGTTCACCGGCTGGAAGCGGCGCACCAGGCTCCGGTCCTTGTCGATGTACTTCGCGAACTCCTTGTGCGTCGTGGCGCCGATGCACTGGATCTCGCCACGGGAGAGGGCGGGCTTGAGGATGTTCGCGGCATCCAGGCTGCCTTCGGCGGCGCCGGTGCCGATGATGCTGTGGATCTCGTCGATGAAGAGCACCACGCTGGGGTCCTTGGAGGCTTCGGCGATGATCGACTTCAGCCGCTCCTCGAACTGACCGCGGTACTTGGTGCCGGCCACCACGAGGCTGAGATCCAGGGCGTAGATGCGCTTGTCCTGAAGGCTCGGGGGCACCTGGCCCTCGAAGATCTTCTGGGCCAGGCCCTCGACGATGGCCGTCTTGCCCACACCCGCCTCGCCCAGGAGGATGGGGTTGTTCTTGCGCCGGCGGCTGAGGATCTGGATGATCCGGTCCACCTCGGTCTCGCGGCCGATGAGATTGTCGAAGATGCCGCGTTCCGCCAGTTCCGACAGGTTCCGGGCGAACTCGGCCAGGAGCGGGTGCTCCTTCTTCTTCTTGGCGATCTTCTCCTCCTTGGTGGCTTCCAGGAGGATCTCCTTGGCGGCGATGAGGTCGGCGCCGGCTTCCTTGAGGAGGCGGCCCGCCAGGCCCTGCTCCTCTTTCAACATGCCCAGCAGCAGGTGCTCGGCCCCCACGTGCTTGTGGTTGAGCTTGGCGCTTTCCTGGGTGGCGTGCTGGAGGATGCGCTTGACCTCCTCCTCCATGGGGATGTCGATGCTGGTGGAGCTGGGCGTGAGGCGCTTGTCCCGGGGACTGAGCGCCGAAATGAGACGCTCGCGCAACAGGTTGGTCTGGACGCCCATGCGGTCCAGCAGCTGGATGGAGGTTTTTTCAGCCTCGCGGAGAAGCCCCAGGAGGAGATGTCCGCTCTGGATGCTCTCGGAACCGAACTGACTCGCCTCGTAGCGGGCGAAGAACATGACGCGACGGGCTTTTTCTGTGAACTTTTCGAACACGGCACCACCCCTGGATCTTTCTTTAGACCGCCCACCGGTGAAGGGAGGAACGGACATTAAAGGGTAGCCTCATCTGGGCCTTGTGTCCTCTATTGGTTCCGGGCCCCCGGGCCGGAATCCCCGCTGGGAGAAGGGCGCAGGACAAGGTATTCTGGAGGATGGGGGTAAATTCATGAGCGGTCTTCCGGAGAACCTGGCCATCCTGGGTCTGCAGTGGGGCGACGAAGGCAAGGGCAAGCTCGTCGACCTTCTCAGCGCGCGTTTCCAGAACGTGGTCCGCTTCCAGGGCGGCAACAATGCCGGCCACACGGTGGTCGTGGACGGCGTCAGCATCGCCCTCCACCAGGTCCCCAGCGGCGCCCTCCATCCCCAGTGCTTCCTCGTGGTCGGCTCGGGCGTCGTCCTGAACCTGGACGTCTTCCTGGTTGAGCTTGAGCGCCTTCGCGCCCGCGGCTTCGACCTGACCGGCCGCCTGCTCATCAGCGACAAGGCCCACATCATCCTTCCCCACCACATCGCCCTGGACAAGTGGCGCGAAGGCGGGGGGAACAAGATCGGCACCACGGGCCGGGGCATTGGTCCCGCCTACGAGATGAAGGCTGCTCGCATGGGCGTCCGTATGGGCGACCTCCTCCACCCCGAGACCCTCCAGGAGCGCGTCAGCCACAGCTACGCCGAGATCAGCCACCTGCTGGGCCCGGACGCCGGCCTCGCCAGCCTCGAGGACACCACGGCGACCCTGCTGGCCACCGCCAAGCCCCTCCTGGGCATGATCGGCGACATCCAGGACTACCTCTGGACCGCCTGGCGCAAGGGCGAATCGATCCTCTTCGAGGGGGCCCAGGCCACCCTCCTGGACATCGACCACGGCACCTACCCCTTCG
>DBME01000171.1:0-2136 GCA_002298155.1 Holophagaceae bacterium UBA706
CCCTCCTGGCTCGTGGCCTGGGCTGCGCTGCGGGACGCGCCGGAACTGGCGGCCTGGGCCCCCGGGGAACTGCGCTGGGAGATCCCCGGCCCCGAAGAGGAGGCCCGCCGCCGGGCTCAGGCCGGCTGGGACGCCGCGCCCCACTGGGCCCTCTACCAGGGGGAGGAGCTGCTCGCGGAGGGGGGCTCGTGCCCCGAACCCCGGGGCCTCGCCGCCGTCCTCGCGACGCATGGCACGCCCATGCTGGACCGCCTGGGGCGCCTCCTGAGCCAGGAACCCGGGCACGAGGCCGCCCGCAAGGCCCGGTTCGAAGCCATCCTGCGGCGCATGCCGGACCGCCGCCTGGAGCCCCTCGCCGCCGAGGACGCGGTGCGCGCGGGTCTGGAGCTGCCTTTCACGCCGGAGGAATCCTGGAAGCCCGACAGGGACCTGTGGTCCGGGGCCGCCCAGAGCGCCCTGCCGGGCCTGGAGGAGGAACTGCGCGCCTGGCCCACGGAGCCCGACCTCTGGCAGGCCTGGATCACCTGGGCCCGCTTCCACCCCGCCAATCCCTCGGTGGTGGAGCTGGCCTCGAGCCTGCCGTACTGGGACCCCGCGGGCGATTGGAGGGCCGACNNCGACCTCCCCTACGCGGTCCAGCGGGCCGTGGCGGCGGAACTGCGCCGCAAGGGCGAATGGCTGACATCGCGCGACTGGTTCCAGGCCGCCTGGGACCGCCTCGACCACCGCCCCCTGGGCGACCTCCGCAACTGGGAGCGCAGCCGGATCCTCGAGCGCCGCGCCGAGGAGGAGACCGCCATCTTCCGCCCCCTGCGGGACGCGCTGCGGGCCCTGGGACTGAACGAGCAGCTCCTTGAGCTGGAACGGCAGTTTGCGGCGATGATAGGCAAGGACCAATCCAGGAGCCGGTGAATGTGGTCAGGGGATGACATCTACTTCATGAAGCTCGCCCTGGAGGAGGCCGAGAAGGCCGACCGCAAGGACGAGGTCCCCATCGGCGCCGTCCTGGTGCTGGACGGCAAGCTGGTGGCGCGGGGCCACAACTGCCCCGTCACCTCCCACGACCCCTCCGCCCACGCCGAGATCATGGCCCTGCGCAGCGCCGGCGCCTGGCTGCACAACTACCGCATGCCGGGCGCCACGGTGTACGTGACGCTGGAACCCTGCCTCATGTGCTTCGGCGCGCTCATCCAGGCACGGGTGGAGCGGGTGGTCTTCGGGGCGTCGGACCCCAAGGTGGGCGTGAGCCGCATCGCCGACGAGCTGGCCAAGGCCAACCTGAACCACAAGCTGGAATTCAGCGGGGGGCTGATGGAAGCCGAGTGCAAAGGGCAGCTGCAGACGTTCTTCCAGCGGCGCCGGCAGTAGTCAGTTCCGGGCGTCCAGCATGTGCACGGCGAAGGTGGCCAGCCAGTGGTCCCCTTCGTAGTTGCCGGAGACCACGTGGGGCAGGGCGGCTTCCGCGTGCTCCAGGGCGGCCTTCTCCAGGGCCTTGGCCCGGGGGTCCTTGGGGCCGAGGCCCTGGGCGATGGCGTGGAGGCAGCGGGCGCGGCTCAGGTTCAGGCCGTCCAGGTGCACGATGCGGGGATCGGTGCGGTCCGAGACGTGGGCCGGCTCCAGGGCGCCCTTCTTGAGGAGGGTGGGGATGAAGCCCGCCACCCAGGCGCGGAACTGCGCGGGGGGGAGGATCTTCACCATGAGCGCGGCCTCCTCCAGGCAGGGCGACAGGAAGTCCTCGCCTCCCGGCTCCCAGGCCAGGGGGCCGTTGCGGTCCTTGCCGTAGTAGGCCTTGGCGCGTTCCGTGAGCAGCGTCTCCAGCTTGGCGTCCTTGGCCGCGCGGGCGTAGTCCAGGGCCAGGTTGAGGCTGAAGGCGGTGTTGGGGTGCACCCCGGTGCGGTTGGGGTAGGTGAGCTTGGGCAGGAAGTCCAGGAACTGCGCCGCCACGGCGTCGGCCAGGGGCTGCAGCTGGTCCGCCCAGCGCCGTGCCTGGGGATCGTTCCAGCCGCGCAGCTCGGCCTGCAGCTTCAGCAGCCAGGCCCACCCGTAGGTGCGTTCGAAGCTCTTGTGGCCGGGGTCGGTGAAATAGGCCACCTCGGCCTTGATCTTGTCGGGGGACAAGTGGTCGTCCATGACCTC
>DBME01000171.1:2158-2752 GCA_002298155.1 Holophagaceae bacterium UBA706
CAGGAATGCCAGTCGAAGCAGCCGTAGAAGGACGGGTGCAGGGCCTTGGGCCCCAGCACCTCGGACTCGCGGTTCATGACGTGGTCCAGCTTGTTGGGGAATTCCCGCCGCACGGACTTGAGCACGTGCTCGGCGAACTTCGAGGCCTGGGCCTCCGTCAATCCCTGCGCCCCGGCCGGCGCCGCCAGAAGGACCAGTCCCGCCACCGCAACCTCCATCCGCATGGAAAACCTCCGGATCAAGGATGGCATACGGGGAGGGGGCAGTGGCTGGATTCAATGCCCATGGCGAAGTGAGCGGGCTTGTTGGGGCGGGATACAAGCGTTTGGGTGGAGTGGGGGAACTGATGGGTTGGAATCCAAGCGTTTGGGTGACCTGGGCGAACTGATGGGTTGGAATTCAAGCGTTTGGGTGAAGTGGGCGAACTGATCAAGCACAGAGGTCCACGGAGGCACAGGGTTACACAGGAAAGAGGGGGTCCGTCCTCGGCCGCTGGCTCGCGGCGAAACCCGATGATGGGGGGTCGACCCACACCGCCCATGCCCTGCTCGCTCCGCTCGCCGAAGCTCTACGAGCTTCGCGTCCATGGGGGGG
>DBME01000272.1 GCA_002298155.1 Holophagaceae bacterium UBA706
CCACGTTCTCGAACACCGTCATGGTGCGGATGAGCTTGAAATCCTGGAACACGACGCCCATCTTGCGCCGCAGGACGGGGATCTCCTTGGGGGGCATGGTGGCCAGGCGGTGCCCGGCCACGCGGATCTCGCCCGTGGACGGCACCTGCTCCCGGAAGAGCAGCTTGAGCAGCGTGGACTTCCCGGCGCCGCTGGGCCCCGTGAGGAAGATGAACTCGCCGGCGTCGATGTGGAAGCTCACGTCCGCCAGGGCCGTGTGGATGCGGCCGTACTGCTTGCCCACATGCGTCAGGGTGATCATGCCCCTAGCATCCCACAACCTCCGTGTACCAGCCACGGGCCCGCTCGGGACTGATGTCCCCATGGAGGAGCGCCCGGCCGTCCCGGAAGATGATGATGTGCAGGTCCCCCTCCATGCCGGACAGGGACAGGGGGTTGAGTTTCCAGGGGTTGCCGGTGCGCCGCTCGACCCGCTCCCGCAGCTCCTCCAGGTTGAGGGCGCCCGGGGGGTTCACCCGGATCTGGACCCCGTCCAGGCCGCAGAGGCGGGAGGCCTTGACGGTCCAGCGCGCGTTGAGGAATTCCGTGACCTTGTCCGTGCAGAACCGGCACCGGGTGGCGGGCAGGTTCAGGAACTGGCGCTCGTTGCGCCAGAAGTCGAAGCGGGCCAGCTCGGTGTGGGGGGTGGCGCCGGTGAGGATCTTGAGGGCTTCCAGGGCGGCCCAGCTTCCCACGATGCCCACGGCGGGCCCCAGGACCCCGGCGGTGTCGCAGGTGTCGATGTCCCCGCTGGGGGGCGGCTCCTCCATGAGGCAGCGCAGGCAGGGGGTCCGGGGTGGGTTCAGGGGCCAGACGATGCCCTCCCCGCCGATGGCGCCCGCGTAGATCCAGGGGGTGCCGGTGAGGATGGCGTAGTCGTTGATCAGGTACCGGGCCTCGAAGTTGTCGGTGCCGTCCATGATGAGGTCGTAGCCGGCCAGGAGCTCCCGGGCGTTGCCGCTGGTGAGGTCCGTGACCGCGGCGGCCACGTGGATCTCGGAATTGGCCTCCCGCAGGCGCAGGGCGGCCACCTCCGCCTTGGGCCGGAACAGGTCGTTCTCCCCGAAGAGGATCTGCCGCTGGAGGTTGGAGGTCTCCACGATGTCCCGGTCGATGAGGGTCAGGAGCCCCACGCCGGCCCGGGCCAGCCACGAGGCGATGACGGAGCCGGTGGCGCCCATGCCCACCACGGCCACGCGCCGCGTGCGCAGACGGATGTCCGCTGGCCCCCCCAGGAAGATGCGCTGCTTGGCGTACCGTTCGGACATAGCTCCATCATAAGCCAGCACGCGGAAACCCGTTGGACACTTCGACCTAAGGAACGCCTCTAAACACCAAGGGACGGATCAGCGTCCGTCCCTTGGTCAGTGGATTGGAAACCGACTAGTTGTCGCTGCCCTTCTGGGCGGAGGCCATGGCCTTCTCATAGTCGCTCTGGAGGCGCTGACCGTCGGAGACGGCGAACTTGTAGATGTATTCGAAGCGGTCGGCACCCTTGGTCAGGCCGACGATCACTTCGTAGACGCCCTCGCCACCCACTTCGAAGGGGCTGGCGATGACGTTGAAGGTGCCTTCCTTGGCGCCGTCGGGGATCTGGACGTCGCTGTCGCGGATGATGTCCTTGCGCTCGCCGCCGGGGGCCACGATGGAGAAGCTGAACTTGAAGGTGCCGTCCATGCGGGAGAAGCGGGTGTAGAAGCACACCTTCGGGAGCACGAAGGGGATCTGGGGCACAACGATGTGGTGGTCGTAGAGGCCCATGAGGGAGGTCTTGCCGCCCATTTCCTGCCGGATGTCGTCGCAAAGGAGGGTGAATTCGTGCTTGGGCGCCTTGATCTGAACTTCTTGCATGTAATCTCCTGGGTGAACTGCCAGTCTACCTCCAAGGTGCCGGGTCTCCAAGCAAAGTGCGCGGGAGGCCCTCCTCCGGTTATCTTAAGGAGTCCAAAGATCCGGGGGGTTATGGTGTTTCGTGCTGTCGGCATCCTACTGTGCGCCGTCTTCCTGGGCGCCCAGGAGGCGCGGGTGCAGATCCTGGAAACCACGGACGTTCGTGGGCACGTTTTGCCCCTCGATTCGTTCACCTTGCAGCCCGCCCAGNNAGGGGGGCTGGGGCCGCCTCGGCGCGCTCGTTCGCCAGCTAAAGGCTGCGAACCCCAACACCATCCTCATCGACTGCGGGGACGGCACCCAGGGGGAGCCCATCAACTATGTGTGGAGCCAGGTGCGCCCCACGGCCCCCGAACCCACCATGGCCCTCATGAACTCCCTGGGCTACAACGCCATGGTCGTGGGCCACCGGGAGTTCCGCCACGGCTTCAAGCTCATGCGGACCATGGAGGAGCAGGCCCAGTTCCCCTGGCTGGCGGCCAACGTGCATTTCGCCGGTACCGGCAAGCACGTCTTCACCCCCTACCTCAAGGTGGACGCCGGGGGCGTCCAGGTGGCCATCCTGGGCCTCGTCACGCCGGCCCTCCCGCGCCTTGCCGGGCGCGAGGCCATGGACGGCATCTCCATCGAGGACCCCATCGTCTGCGCCCGGGAACTGATCCCCCAGCTCCGGGAAAAGGAGAAGGTCGACATCGTGGTGGTCGCGCTCCATGGCGGCCTGGGCGTCAGCCCCTGCGCGCCGGGCCAGGAGAACCAGGCCCTGTGCCTGGCGGAGCAGGTCAAGGGCATCGACCTGATCCTGGCCGGCCACACCCCCCAGCAGGTCTCCACGCGCTACAACGGCGTGGCCATCCTCCAGGCGGGCACCAGCGGCCAGGCCCTGGGCGTGGCCGACCTGGTCCTGCGCAAGACCCGCGGCCGCTGGGAGGTGGTGTCCTGCGACACGCGCATCGCGCCGGCGCCCGCGGACCTGGCCCCCGACCCCGGGGTCCTGGCGGCCACCGCGGACATGCGGGCGCTGGCCGACACCTACCTGGACACCTTCGCCACCAACCTCGCCACGGAGCTGGACGGCCGCTGGGGGCGCATGGAGGACACACCCCTCCTGCACCTGCTCCACACCGTCGTGCGCCAGGCCTCCGACGCCCAGATCACCGCGGTGGCGGCCCCGGCCTCCAAGCTCTTCATCCCCAAGGGCCCCACCTCCGTGCGGCAGTTCTACGCCCTCGCCCCCGACGAGGAGACCGTGGTCCGCATCCGGGTCACCGGGCGCCAGCTGCGCGCCTACCTGGAACAGGCGGCCCGCTACTTCTCCTTCAGCCACCAGCCCGACCTCTTCAACCGGAGCGCCCCCGCGGACGGCTTCGACACCCTGGATGGCTGCGCCTACGCCCTGGACATCTCCCGCCCCGAGGGCTCGCGGGTGGTGCGCCTCACCTACAAGGGCCAGCCCGTGAAGGACGACCAGACCTTCACCCTGGGGCTGTCCTCGCGCCGCCTGAACGGGGACGGGGGCTACCTGGAGGCCATGGGCTGGAAGGGCGAACCCGAGTGGGTCAGCCCGGTCAGCCTGCGCAACCTCCTGCTGGCCCACGTGCTGGCCAAGCCCACCCTCAGCGTGGGCGTTTCCGACAACTGGCGCATCATTCCGGCGCTGGACCGGGAGCGGGTGCTGGCGCAGCAGCCCTAGTTGGAGACTTCCACCCGGAGGCTCCACAACGTTCCTGCTCCGCCCGCGGCAAAGTGCGACACCAGCCGTTGCCCATGCCTCCGGGCGGCCCTGGGATCCACGGCCGAAGGCGCTTCCAGGAGCGGGGGCGGGT
>DBME01000017.1 GCA_002298155.1 Holophagaceae bacterium UBA706
CCCCGCCGCCGAACCCGCCCCGCCCAAGGCCGCCCCCGCCGCCGCGCCGCGGGAGGACAGCCCCTTCATCACCCTCACCTACGCCCTCGAAGTGGAAGGCCGCGACTGCAGGAAGGACGGCCAGGCCCGGTCGGCCATGATCANNGCCGACGCCAAGGCCAAGGCCCTGGACAAGGTCCTCGCCGACATCCGGAGCCGCACCAAGAGCCCCCAGCTCGCCAAGGACCTGGCCGCGGCCTACAACAACGCCACCCTCAACACCCGCATGCTCAAGATGGTCAACACCACCAACGACGTGGAGGGTCTCTGCTGCGTGGTGACCTGCCGCGTCGAGATCAGCCCGGACCCCGCGGCCATCGAGCGCCTCAAGCACTGAGGCTAATCCGGATTTCCATGCAGGACGAAGGCCGCCCAGTAGTAGGGGTGCGGCTTGCGCGCCGCGACCCGGCGCTTGGCCTCGGCCAGGGCCTGGACCTTGGTCCTCCCCGCCGCCATGCCCTTGTAGAAGGCCTCCATGAGCTGCCGGGTCTCGTCGTCGGGCACCGGCCAGAGGCTCACCACGAGGGTCCTGGCGCCGGCGAGCAGGAAGGCGCGCTCCAGCCCGAAGACACCTTCCCCCTCCTGCACCTTGCCCACCCCCGTGTCGCAGGCCGAGAGCACCACCAGATCCGTGCCGGCCAGGTCCATCCCCAGGAGCTTCTCCGCGCACACCAGCCCGTCGTCCTGGCCCTTGCGGATGGAGGCGTTGGCCCGGGCCAGGGCGATGCCGGACCGCAGCATGGGGCTCTCCACGCGAAGGCCGGCGCGGGGCGCGGCGCCCACCACCTTCACGCCGCGGTTGGACCCCGGTTCGGGAAGATCCTGCTGGCCGAGGAAGTAGCCGTGGGTGGCCAGATGCAGGACCCGGGGCGAACGGATGCCCTGGAGCCGCCCTTCGGAGGCGTCGGCCCCCAGCAGGCACAGCACGTCGGCGGCGGGGAAGAGCTCCGCGATGGCCTGGGCCTCCCTGCGCGTTCCCGGCAGGGCGGAAAAGCGCAGGGTGCCGGCGTCCCGGGACCTGCGGACGGGGCCGGGCGCCGCCGCGGCGCCGCTGGCGTCGAAATCCGGATCCGCCAGGATGGCCACGGTGCGGCTTGCGGTGACGGNNCCCGGGCGAGGTCCTGCCCCGAGCTCACGTACGAGACGTCCATGCGGTCCATGAGTGCCTTGCCGCCGCGGGCCCCCAGCAGTTCGAAGGGCAGGAGGTGGAGCGCGCCGTCGGGACTGATCAGCAGGCGCCGGCAACCCGCCAGCGCCCCTTCCAGGGGCTTGAGCAGGAGCCGGTGCAGATCCTCCAGGTTCTTCTCCACGGGCCGCGCGGCCTGGATGCGCCCGCGCAGGTCCCGCACGGAGGCGTCGATGGCCCCGGCTTCGCCCAGGTCCACCAGGCTGATGCGCCCCTCCCCTCCCGGCAACAGGACGAAGGCCAGGTAGCGCTCCCCCGACCAGAACCCCGTGTCGTAGTCCATCCATTGGATCCGCGCGAAGTCCACGTAGGCGGAACCGGTTGGCAACAGCCTGGCCAGCCGCGCGCTGTCCACCAGCCCGGCCTCCCGGTCCAGGGCGAAGGCCCGGCTCACCTTGCCCAGCTGGACTTCCAGCAACTCCACCCGCGCGCCGGCGGCTTCGAGGGCCTCCCGACGGGCCGGATCGTCCGGGCTCTCCGCCCGCCCCTGGAAGAGCCGCGCCCGGGTCTGGCGCGCCTCCTGGAGCGAGGTCTGGAGCGCCTTCACCTGGGGGTCGGAGGAGGCCACCGCCGCGGCCCGGATCCGCCCCTGGGTCTCCAGGACGCTGCCCTTGTAGCCGAGCCAGGCGTCGAAGCAGGCCCGCAGGGCCGCGGGATCGTGCGGGAGGTACTTCGCGGTGAGGGAGATGAAACCGTACTGGTTGCCCTTGTAGTCCTGCACGTAGGCCAGCCGCTGGGCCTCGCCCAGGGCGGGGAAGGCCGCCTCCCGGATCACCGCCTGGATGCGGGCCATCTCCTTGAACAGGGCGGGGCTTTCGGCGGCCCGGCCCAGACGGGGCAGGTAGGCCGCCATGAAGGCCAGGGCCTCCGCCTCGCCGTGNNACGTGGCGGTCCTGGATCGCCCGGCGGATCTCCAGGGACTGGCGGGTGTAGTCCAGGGCCTGCTGCAGGCGCCCGGACCGGTAGTGGATGAGGCCGATGTTGTTGAGGGTCCCCCCTTCGGCCATGCGGTTCCCGCAGGCGCGCTCCATGGGCAGGGCCGCCTCGAAGTGGATCAGGGCCTTGGTGCGCTCCCCCCAGGCCTCGTACAGGACGCCCAGGTAGTTCAGGGCCCGGGCCTCCCCCTCCTGGTCCGAGGCGGCGCGGTATAGGGCCAGGGCCTCCTGGAAGCAGGCCTCCGCGCGCGGGTTCCGCTCGGAACCGATGAGGTTGGCGCCCATGCCGCAGAGCGACGATGCGACGCCCTTGCCGTTGCCCGCGGCCCTGCGCAGGTCCAGGGCCTTCCGGTAGCAGGCGTCGGACTTCTCCAGGTCCTCCAGGGATCCGTAGGCCGAGCCCAGGTTGTTCAGGGTGGCGCTCTCCCCGGCCGTGTCATGGGCTTCGCGGTACCGGGCCAGGGCCTGCTCGTAGTAGGCGATGGCCCGGGCGGTCTCGTCCACGGCGATCGAAAGGTTGCCCAGGAGGTTCAGGCAGGAGGTCTCCTCCTCCGTGTCCTTGATCCGCCGGGAGAGCTCCAGGGCCTGCTCCGCCAGGGCCTGGGCCTTGGCCGGCTCCCCCAGCGCATCCGCCAGGGAGGCCAGGGCGTGCAGCACCCGCACCTCGCCCTGGGCGTTGCCCGCCGCGCGGTGCAGCGGCAGCGCGCGCTCGTAG
>DBME01000266.1 GCA_002298155.1 Holophagaceae bacterium UBA706
CGGCGGTGGGCGACGTGCATGGCCAGCTGGACCTGCTGGTTAGGCTCCTGCAGGCCCATGGCATCGTGGACGCCTCCCGGCGCTGGTCCTTCGGCGACGGGCACCTGGTCGTGGACGGCGACGTCTTCGACAAGGGCGCCCAGGTCACGGAGCTCTTCTGGTTCCTGCGTTCCCTGGAGATCCAGGCCCAGGCGGCGGGTGGGCACCTCCACATGGTCCTGGGCAACCATGAGTCCATGGAACTACGGGGCAACATGCGGAGCCTCAACGCCCTCTACCGGAAACTGCCGCGCCTGCCCCAGGCCCTCTACGGACCCGATTCCGACATGGGCCGCTGGCTGAGGAACCGGCCCGTCATGCTCCGCCTCGGCGACACGCTCTTCGTGCACGGGGGGCCCTCCCCGGCCCTCCTCGCCCAGGAGCGCGACCTGGAAGCCACCAACGTGCGCTTCCGCAGGGCGCTGGACGAGAAGGACAAGGACCTGCTCCTCACCAAGCAGGGACCGGTCTGGTACCGCGGCCTCCTCCCGCTGGGGGCCTCCTCCATCCCCGACGCCACCCCGGCCGAGGTGGGTGCCATCCTGGAGGCCTTCCACGTCCAGCGCATCGTCGTGGGGCACACGGTGCTGGGGCGCGTCCGCTCCTTCCACGGGGGCCGGGTGTTCGGCATCGATTCGGACATCGAAAGCGGCAAACCCGGGGAGCTCTGGCTCTGGCTCGACGGCAAGCCCTGGCGGGGTCTCGCCGACGGCCGCCGGAAGCCGCTGTCGTGAAGCGGAATTCCGCACCCCGGCGAGCGGGATCCCGCACCCGCCGCGCACCACCCGCATGCTTTACCCCTTGATTGCTCTGTGATTCAAGCTCCGCGAATCTGGCACGAAGTTTTCAATCCCTCTCCGTCACGCATGCCTCACGGGTCGCAACCCGCCCCACCTTCCCCTTCCCTCAGGAGGTACCGCAATGAAATCGTTCCTCACTCCCCTGGCCCTGCTCATCCTGGCGGGTCCCCTGGCCGGACAGGACTTCATCCGCTCCAAGGACGCGACCCTGCAGGCCGACGTCGAGCGCCGCTGCAACGCCATCAATGACATGGGCATCCTCACCTTCAAGAGCGAGGATGGGAATTTCGTCTGGAACCAGGACATGCGCCTCCTCGTCCAGGCCGGCGGCTACTTCGGCGAACAGCAGCCCAACCAGCAGCGCAACGGCGCCAACGTGGGCGAGGTCCGCCTCTGCCAGAGCTTCGTGTTCAACAAGGACTACCTGGTCCAGACCGACCTGGAATTCGACACGGGCAACAAGTTCAAGATGCAGGACATGTACATCGGCTACCTGGGCATCGAGAACACCTTGATCCGCTTCGGCCAGAACAAGGCTCCCTTCGGCTTCGACAACCTCACCTCCGACCGGTTCGTGACCTTCATGGAACGGCCCGCGCTGTTCGCGTGGAAGCCGGGACGCCAGGTGGGCGCCACCTACTCCCACTGGGGCAAGCGCTGGCAGGTGGAAGCCGGCGCCTACACCGAGAGCGCCAACGACGCCGACACCAGCGGCGTGGACGCCGCCGGGACCCTGGCCGTGCGCGCCTCCTTCGCGCCGATCCTCGACAGCACCTACCTGCTCCACTTCGGCGTTTCGATGGACCAGCAGCAGCCCAAGGCCGGGGATTCCACCGCCGGCGGGCCCAACGACACCATGAGCTTCAAGGCCAACGACGAGTCCTCGATCGACCTCGGCAACCGGATCAAGACGCCCAAGATCACCTACGTGCGCTACAACCGGGCCTACGACGTGGAAATGGCCTGGCGCATCGGCAGCTTCTACGGCCAGGCCGAGTACTCCCAGAACAAGGTCTTCCGCAAGCAGAACCTCCCCCAGCCCGTCTTCAGCGGCGGCTACGTGACCATGGGGTGGTTCTTCGGGGGCTACACGCGCAAGTACCAGACGTCCGTGGGCGAATGGGGCCGCGTCATCCCCACCCACAAGTGGGGCGAGCTCGAACTGGCGGCCCGCTACAGCATGTGCAACCTGAACGACCCCAAGACCGCCCTGGATCCCACCAAGCCCTCCACGCCCACCAACCTCATCGTCGGCGGCAAGGAGAACATCGTCAGCCTGGAGCTGAACTGGTACCAGAACTACAACTCCCGCCTGATGTTCAACATCTCCCACGTCACCACCGACCAGTACGCCGTGGGCGACCGCAACTACAAGCCGAACGACAGCTACAACTACGCCCAGATCCGCTGGGCCGTCTACTTCTGATCACCCCCTTTTTTTGGAGCTAAGATGGGCAAGGAAATCGAACGCAAGTATCAAGTGAAGCTCGACGCCTGGGTCCCCCAGGGCGAGGGCATCCACTTCAAGCAGGGCTACCTCAATTCCCAGAAGGAGCGCGTCGTGCGCGTCCGCATCGAAGGAACCCGCGCCAAGCTCACCATCAAGGGCATCACCACGGGCGTCACGCGGTCCGAGTTCGAGTATTCGATCCCCGTGGAGGACGCCTCCGTCCTGCTGGACAACCTCTGCGAGCAGCCCCTGATCGACAAGCACCGCCACAAGGAGGTGCACGGCGGCAAGACCTGGGAGATCGACGTCTTCCACGGCCTGAACGAAGGTCTCGTGGTGGCCGAGGTCGAACTGCAGTCCGAGGACGAAGCCCTGGTCCTGCCCCCCTGGGCCGGCGCCGAGGTCTCCAGCGACCCCCGCTACTTCAATTCCAACCTGCTGAAGAATCCCTACAGCACCTGGAACAAGGCCTAACCACCACGGGCCGTCCCCCCCGGGGGACGGCCCGCCTTCTCGGGCAGACCCATGGC
>DBME01000105.1 GCA_002298155.1 Holophagaceae bacterium UBA706
GATGCCGGCGTGGAGGGCGTAGGCTTTCAGGAGGCGCCAGAAATGCTGGCGCGTGAGCGGCTCGCCCCGCCGTCCCACGAAGAGCGTGTCGCCCTTGGGGCGGAACCCGGGCCTCAGGGCCAGCCACTGGCGCATCCAGTGCTCGGCGCCCTCGCCGAAGGGGATGAGGCGCTCCTTCCGGCCCTTGCCCATGACCTTGAGGAACCCCTCATCCAGGAAAACCGTGAGCCCCGATAGCTCCGCCAGTTCCGTGACCCGAAGGCCCGAGGCGTAGAGGAGCTCGATCCACGCGCGGTCCCGCACGCCCAGGGGCGTGTTGAGGTCCGGGGCGGCCAGCAGGGCCTCCACCTGGGATTCGGTGAGGGTGCGCGGCAGGATCCGCGGCGGCCTGGGCGGGCGGACCACGGTCTCGGGGCCCGCGGCGCCTTCCCCTTCCATGCGCAGGAACCCCAGGAACTGGCGCAGGGCGGACGACAGGCGCGCGATGCTGCGTGCCGCCTTCCCCGTGGCCTGCTGCGTCACGAGGAAGGCCGTGATGCGGTCCCTGTCCAGTTCCGCGGGAGGCAGTCCGGCCTCCGTGGCCCACAGGGCCAGATGCTGGAGATCGGAGAGGTACCCGCTCACGGTGTGGCGGGNNGCACGGCGAGGTGGATTTCGAATTCCTTGAGGGACGTGGCCCATCCAAGGGGCCATCCCCTTTCAGGGACTGGGATCTGGGCTTCGCGAGGCATGCCTCCAAGTCTAGCCGCTTGGCATTCCGGGAAAGCCGTGATAGCCTCCTTTGGTTCTAAGGAGAGACCATGGCTGAAATCCGCAAAAAGGTCATTGCGATCATCGCCGAGCAGCTTGCCAAGCCCGAGGATTCCATTTCCGAAAACAGTCACTTCGTTGACGACCTCGGCGCCGACAGCTTGGATACGGTTGAGATCATCATGGCCATCGAGGAAGCCTTCGGGATTGAAATCCCCGAAAGCGAGCAGGAGAAGATCCGTACGGTTGGCGACGCCATTTCGTACATCGAAAAGAATGCCAAGGCCTGAAAAATCCTTGGGTCCATTCCCGGCGCCGCAGGATTGATGAATCCTGCGGCGCTTGCCGTTAGCTTTTTTCCCGGCGGGTGTCCCCGCNNCCCTCCCGTTGTTTGGGGGAGCCAAGGGACCTCTGCCTGTGGCATTCTTTTGATGCAATGAGGTGAGGCCATGAGCACTGTTTCGCGCCGTCGCGTAGCGATCACCGGAATGGGAACCGTCAATCCCTGCGGCAATACCGTCAAGGACACCTGGGAGAACCTGCTGGCCGGACACAGCGGCGTCGGCCTGATCACGAAGTTCGACGCGTCCGAGTTCGCGTGCAAGATCGCGGGCCAGGTCAAGGACTTCAATCCCGACCTGTACATCGACCGCAAAGAACAGAAGAAGATGGACATCTTCATCCAGTACGCCATGGCCGCCTCGCAGGAGGCCATGATCGACGCCGGTCTGGCCGGTGGCGATCTCACCAAGGCGGAGCGGGAACGGTTCGGCATCGCCATCGGCTCCGGCNNTGGGCGACGGCATCAACGACGCGCCCGCGCTGGCGCAGGCGGACATCGGCATCGCCATCGGCTCCGGCATCGGCGGCCTGTCCACCATCTGGGAGGAGGCCAACGGCTACCGCGGCCCCCGCAGGACCAGCCCCTTCTTCATCCCCAGCCTGATCATCAACCTGGCCTCCGGCTTCGTGAGCATCAAGTACGGCCTCCAGGGCCCCAACTCCGCCGTGGCCACCGCCTGCGCCACGGGCACGCACGCCATCGGCGACGCGGCGCGCCAGATCATGTTCGGCTATGCCGACCGCATGATCGCCGGCGGCAGCGATTCGGTCATCAACCCCCTGGGCGTGGGCGGCTTCGCGGCCATGCGGGCCCTTTCCACCCGCAACGACGCCCCCACCGAGGCCAGCCGTCCCTTCGACAAGGGCCGTGACGGCTTCGTCATGGGCGAAGGCTCCGGCATCCTCGTCCTCGAGGAGTACGAGATGGCCAAGGCCCGCGGCGCGCACATCTATGGCGAGATCGCCGGCTACGGCATGAGCGGCGACGCTCACCACATCTCCAGCCCCAGCGAGGACGGCGACGGCCCCATGCGCGTGATGGCCGCGGCCATCCAGGACGCGGGGATCTCGCCCGAGCAGGTGGGCTACGTGAACGCTCACGGCACCTCCACCCCCGCCGGCGACCGCATCGAATGCGCCGCCCTGAAGCGGGTCTTCGGAAGCCACGCGGCCAAGCTGAAAGTGAGTTCCACGAAGTCCATGACCGGCCATCTCCTGGGCGCCGCCGGCGGCCTGGAAACCATCGTGGCCGCCATGGTGGCTTCCACCGGCCGGATTCCTCCCACCATCAACGTGGTGGACCAGGACCCGGACTGCGATCTGGACGTGACCCCCGGTGTCGCCGGCGTGTTCGACGGCGAGTACACCCTCAACAACAACTTCGGCTTCGGCGGCACCAACGGATGTTTGGTGATTAGGAAAATTTGACTTGCGAAATGCCAAAAATTGAGTGAACTTGGTCACATCTAGTAGACAGCACCACTCTGCCGAGGGAGGTACGATGCTTCACCGATACTGGGGACGTGCAGTCGCTGTGGCGGCATTCATGTGTGCGCCGCTGCTCGCCGGGGACTACGACCACCTCTTCGATGTGGTCAAGGAGATCTGGCCGGACCGGACCGTGGCCATGGCCATCTGCGACAAGGACGCCAATCAGTTCGCCCTGATCGATCTGGCGGACACGGCCAAGGCGCGCAACATCTCCCTCATCATCGTCGACCTTCGGGACGAGAAGGACTACAACCGCACGATCCTCACCGCCATGGGCCGCAACCCCGGCTTCTTCCTCATCATCGATGAGGACCCCCTCCTTGGCAGCAAGGGGCACCTCACCTCCCGGATGGTCTATCGCGTCTCCGGCCGCGACATCCCCGTGGTGGGCATCTCCGCTGAGGTCCTCAAGCACGGGGCCGTCCTGGCCGTGGGCTCGGGCGCCAAGGATCCCATCTACGTGAACAAGACCGCCGCCGCCCACATCAAGATCGCGCTCCCCCCGGATGGCGTGGAGCCCAAGGCCAAGTAGGACGAAGGAAGCACCACCTCGGTCCGGAAAAGGCCGGAAGCGCGGATGCCCGCACTTCCG
>DBME01000418.1 GCA_002298155.1 Holophagaceae bacterium UBA706
GGTCATGGAGCGGAACTTGAACATCAGGAAGACCTTGCCGTCCAGGCCCGGACGGCGCTGGCGGAACAACACGGGGGAGCCCATCTTGAAGCGGACCAGGATGGCCAGGAGCAGCCCGATGGGCGCCAGCAGCACGAGGGCGGTGGCAGAGATGCAGATGTCCAGGATCCGCTTCCCAAACCGTGCGTAGACACTGCGGCGTTTCGGAGATGGCATTCCGTGGCTCCAGCTTTGATCCAATGGGAGGGGGACCGGACTCAGGAGGACGCCTGACCGGGAGCTTCAGCGGGCGACAGCACCCCGGTGCGGGCCTGGCCCGGCCGGGGATGGCGGTAGATGGGGAAGAAGTCGTTCTCGAAATCGCCCCCGCAGGCCACGTCCACCAGGTCACGGTAGGCGTCGGGGAGCAGGACCTTGCGGAAGGTGGAATAGGTGACGGTCAGCTTCGAAAGGCGGCGCTTGAAGTCGAAGAGGCTGTCCATGCGCGCCCCGGAGCCGCCGCCCAGGTGCAGGGTCTGATGGCCGTGCTCGATGCCCCAGAGGCGCAGGGCGTTCACCAGCAGCTTGCTGGGGGACGCATCCATGTACTGCTCGAAGGTGCCCATGAGGAAGTAGTGGATCAGGCCCTCCACTTCCGAGAAGAACGCTCCGCCCAGGATGTCCCCGGCGGGCCCGTAGGCCGTGGCCAGGTGGAAATGGGGCGCGGTGCCTTCCTTGAGGGCCAGGAAGTAGTCCTTGGGGAAGAAGTAGAAGGCGCGGGCGTTCAGACGGGTCATGGTCTCGTAGTAGGCCTCGATGACCGTATCCATGGTGTCCCACGCATCGATGACGACGCGGAAACCACGAGCCAGCTGACGGGAGATGAACTTGCGGTTCTGTTCGTTGATGCCCATCCAGGTCTGCTCGGGGTCGCGCAGGTCCATGTACACCGTGGGACCGTGGGCGACGCGTTCGCCCAGAGGCACGAGCAGGTCGTCCGGGGCGCCCACGAAGGGGTTCAGCCGAAGGAACAGGGACACCACGCGCTCCTCGCGTAGGAACGTGTCCATGCGCGCATGAAGCCCCGGGAGGCGGGCCTCCCAATCCTGCCCCCAGTACAACGGTCCAGGGTAGCCATAGGGCGAGGTCACATCGAAGTAGTCACCGAACGGCTCGCCATATTTGGACAAGGGGCGCTTGATGAAAGGCACGAGCATGCCGTGGTCACCCTCGTCCACGAGGAGGAGCACGGCCGAACCGCCCTCATGGCCGGCGCTGGCGTGGAGGTAGCCCGGCAGGTGAAAGAAATCGTGGCGGACGTTGGACAAGGCCCCGCTCCACCGGGCGTCGGAGGGCTCAAGGAACCCGACGAAACCAGGCGAACCGGAATTCATGTTCTGTCCTTGACGTTCCTGCACGAAGACCACGAGGGTTCCATAGGGCTGTAATTAAATTGTTACTTTCATCATGAAGTATAGCGCGGGGAACCCACGCAGGGATTCAGGACGATACGAAAAATACGAGATGGATATGGCTGGGCTAATAATAATAGTTATTTCAAATTTTGAACTGGAATATTTTTTGAGCATCCCATGAGCGATGAGTGACCGGCCGAGCGTCCGCAGACACCGGAGCCAGCCACCGGTGTGGAGAATCGGAATCGACCGCGCGACCGAGGCAGCTTCCGGGAGGCCGCCTGATGGTATGCTCTTCAACAAGCAAGCAGCCTCCATCTGAATTTACCAGCACGCACCCAAGTGCCACCTCGCGAAGAAAGGGCCCACCCCACATGGACACCCCGGCGACCCCCGTCCCCATTCACGTCTGCATCGTCACCACAGCCCATCCCATCGACGACGTGCGCGTGAACAACAAGATCGCCCACGCCTTCCGCAGCGCCGGTTTCCGGGTCACCTGGGTGGGTCCCGGCAACGCCTTCTTCGACAAGGAGACCTACAACCGGGACGGCATCGTGTTCATCTTCGCGCCGCCCGTGAAGAACCGGCTCACCCGCCTGATTTCCCGCTCCCACGTCCGGAAACTCGCCGCGGCCGTCCCCAACGTGGATGTCTACTATTCGCCCGATCCGGACTCCGCCCCCATTTCCGCCGCCCTGGCCAAGAAGAACCACGCCAAGTCCATCTTCGACATCCATGAGATCTACCATGGCGCCCTGCTGGAACGTTGGCTGTTCGGACGCAGGGTGGAATTCATCCGCGAATTCGTGCGCAAGCGCATCGCCAAAACCTGCATGCAATGCGACCTGGTCATGGGCGTCAGCGATGCCGTGCTGGACCCCGTCTTCCATGACATGTCCCGGCGCATGGTGGTGCGCAGCTGCGCCCCGTCCTGGTTCGCCGACGGACCGGCCGCCGATGTGTGCGGCGAGGGCCGCCAGGGCCTGAAGATGATGCACGGCAAGGGCTACATGTCCTACGGCACGGCCATGGTGCTGGACGCCATGGAGATCGTCCGCAAGGAGGCCCCCGGTCCCAAGGTGGTGGTCATGTGCAGCGGCGACCCGGACCAGGACCCCACCGCCCAGGAAGTGAAGGCCTACGCCGCCAGCAAGGGCATCGTGGAGAGCGTGATCCTCCACAAGGGCGTGCCCCTCCAGGCCATGCCGGACCTGCTCCGCTCCTGCGATGTGGGGCTCATCTCCTACGGCCGCAACCTGGGCGTGGACATCCTGCCCAACCGGATCTTCGAGTACTTGGCCCTGGGCATCCCCATCATCGCCCCCGACTACGCCGTGGAGATCGCCCGCATCGTCGGCCCCGAGCAGTGCGGCCTGCTGGTGGACTTCGAGTCCCCCCGCGCCATCGCCGACGCCGTCAAGAAGCTCCAGGAGGATCCGGCCCTCTGCCGCGAGATGGGCCGCCGGGGCCGCGAAGGCTTCCTGGCGCGCCACAACCTGGAAGTGGAAGTGGCGCCCCTGCTGGACCGCATCCGCTCCTGGTATCCCGAGAAGGCGGAGGTCCGATGCTGACGAGGACCCTCAAGCTCTGGCTCAACGCCATCCGCAGCTTCCTCCTCTTCAAGGTGCGCTACCGGTGGGTCAAGGCCGGCAAGGGCATCCACCTCCAGTGGTCCACCAAGCTCTGGTCCCCGCACCGGCACATCGTGCTGGGGGACCACGTGGGCATCGGCGGCCGGGGCTTCTTCCAGGCCGACACCGAGATCGGAAGCCACGTGATGATCGCGGCGAACTGCGCCTTCCTCAACAGCGACGACCACAACTTCAACGTGGTGGGCAAGTCCATGTGGGAATCGGGCCGCGGCGACAAGTACAAGATCGTCATCGAGGATGACGTGTGGATCGGCTACGGGGCCATCCTCCTCTCGCCCGTGCGGGTGGGCCGGGGCGCCATCGTCGCCGCGGGCAGCATCGTCGTGAAGGATGTTCCGCCCTACGCCATCGTCGGGGGGAATCCCGCCAAGCTCATCAAGATGCGTTTCACGCCGGAACAGATCGAGGAACACGAGCGCCTTCTCGCGCGCTGATCGCTTTCAAGGTGGTTGCATGTTGACAGTTGGAATAACCTCGGCCGGAAGCGGGGTCGGCAGCGCGGTCCTGCGCTCACTTGCCCTCGCCCGTCTGGAAACCCGCATCGTGAGCCTGGACGGGGCGCCGGACGCCACCGGCCTGCACCGGGGCCACCGGGCCCGGGTGATCCCCCGCGCCCAGGCCCCCGGGTACGCCGAAGCCATCCTGGACGTGTGCAGGGAAGAGGGCATCCAGGCCCTGATTCCCGGCCTGGACACGGAACTGGAACCCCTGGCCGAAATGGCCGGCCGGCTCCGGGAGATCGGCTGCCAACTCCTGAGCGGTTCACCTGAGCCCATCCGGCTCCTGCGGGACAAGCTGCGCTGCTTCGAGCACTTCTCGGCCCTGGGCCTGCCCTTCGTGCCCACGGTGCCCCTGGCCCGCGTGGAGGATCTCCTGGGTACGCACGGCTTCCCCCTCCTGGTGAAGCCCCTGGGCGGCTCGGGATCCCGGGGCGTGTACGTGCTCTTCGACCGCAGGGAGCTGGACAAGCTCCTGGCCGACGACGCCGTCCTCGGAGGGGAACCCTTCATCGCCCAGCCCTACCTGGTCCCCACCGCCTGGGGCAAGCGCAAGGCCGACCTCCGCCACGGGGATGTGTACGCCAACCACGCCCTGGTGCAAAAGGACGAGCACATGGTGCAGGTCCTGGTGGACCGCGACCGCCGCCCCTTCGGGGTCATGGCCAGCCGAAACTCCCTCAAGGACGGCGCGATCTCGCGCATGCAACCCCTGAAGGAGGACGCCACGACCGCCACGGGCGTCGCCCTGGCCATGGCGGCGGATCTGGCGGAGATGGGCCTGGTGGGCCCCTGCAACTTCCAGTGCAGGGTCACCGAGGACGGCCCCTTCGTGTACGAGGTCAACCCCCGTTTCTCCGGCGGCACCGGCGGCCGCGCCTCCCTGGGCTTCAACGAGGTGGAGGCCTGCCTGCGCCGGCTGGTGCTGGGCGAAAGCCTGGAGGAGGCCCAGGGCTGCCTGCGCACGGACTATGGACGCATCTGCGCGTGGCATCCCATGGAGCTGGTCATGGAGCGGGATGTCATCGATCGGTTGGCCCAGGGGCAGGCGGTTGCGAGCGTGATGTAAGGTAGGCGCCCGAAGGGATCCGCTTCAATCGACCCACCACGCAATGCACCAACGCACTGAGATAATTAAGAAACTGATCATACGCAGAGTTTCGCAGAGGCGCTGAGGTTCGCCGAGGGCATTTGCGATTCCTGCTCCGACCCACTTCCGCATGGCTGCCCTGGCCCC
>DBME01000449.1 GCA_002298155.1 Holophagaceae bacterium UBA706
ATCCGGCGCGGCGCCCTTGGGATCCAGGGCGTCGAGGCGGGCCCGGAGGCGTTCCACCTCGGCCTTCAGGGCCTCGACCTCGGGATCGCCGCCTTGGCCCGCGTGACGGATGATGATCCGGCGGGTGCCGGGTTCCCCGGCCTCGGCCGGCTCGCCTTCACCGGCATGGATGCGCTTGACGATGATGCGCCGTTCGCCGGGTGCGCCCTGGACGTCCACGGTGCCGTCGCCCGGCAGGCCCAGGCCTTCCAGTTCGGGCACCGTAATCTCCTTGCCGTCCACCTCGATGCGGGGAATGCGGACCTCCACGTGGACCAGCTTGCGGGCGGCGGCGGCGAGCTCCCGGGCCTTGTCCTCCATCTCCTTCTGGAGGCGGTCGAGTTCGGGGTCGGGCTTGGCGCCCTTGCGGGAACCTTCGAACCTGCGCGCGAAGGCTTCGGCCTTGGCCTCCAGCTCCTTGGCCTTGGCGTCGAGTTCGGAACGCTTCTCCACGTGGACCACCTTGTGGGCGACCCTGGGGGCGGGCTCGGCCTTGGGGGCTTCGGGCGCGGGCTGGGCCGGGGGTTCCTGGCGGAGGCCGAGGCCCGCGGCGCCCAGGGCCGTGACGGCGAGGACCGCGACCAGGCCTGCGCGGCCGGCGGAGGAGGGTGGGAGATTGGGCAGGATGAGGCGGCGGATGCGGTTCATGAGTACTCCTCCGTTGGCAGCTACGGCCAGGCCGGGTCGAGGTTCGAGGGAATGGCGCNNCATAGAAGAGCCGGTCGCCGCAGAGGGAGACCGCCGCATCGTCGCAGCAGTTCTCCCGCTCCGCGCGGATCTGGCGGGAGATCCACCAGATCGCCGGGTGGTAGAAGAAGAGCGCCTCCACCATGGACTGGAGGAGGTTGACCAGGTAGTCGTGGCGGCGGATGTGGGCCAGCTCGTGGGCGAGGATGGCCTCCAGGGCGGCGGGCGCCATTCCCGTCAGCGCAGCCGCGGGCACCAGGATCACGGGCCGGATCCAGCCGATGACCATGGGGGCGTCGGCGGTCCAGGACGCCAGGAGGCCCACGGCGCCGCGGACCCCCATGCGGTCCGCGAGGGCGCGCAGCCTATCCGTCCAGGCTTCGGGCGCGGGCCCGGCGCCCTTCCAGCGGAGCCGCTGGACCCAGTACCAGCCGCCCAGGAGCCGTAGGCCCATGACCCCCACCCCCAGCATCCAGAACGCCGCGGCATAGGGCAGGAAAGGCCCCACCGCGTCGCGCCAGCCCAGGGAGGTCCGGATCCCGTCCGTCACCAGGACGGCGCCGTCCGGGATGGGTTGGGGCCAGGAGATGACGAGGGTGGCCAGGGACAGCACCGGCGCAGCCGTGAGGGCGGCGCACGCCAGCAGGTAGCGCGAAGCCGCGCTGCGGTGGCGGGTCAGACGAAGCCCTGCCAGAGCCAGGAGGCCCAGCCCGGCGCCTTGCCACAGGGAATGGACCAGGGTCCAGCCCAGGGCCTGGAGGAGCGGCGTGCCGGAAAGATGGATCATGGCTGCCTCCCTTCCGCGGCGTCCAGCAGCGCGCGGATCTCGTCCAGTTCCTCCCGGGAGGTCCTGCGGGAGGAAAGCGCCTGGATGACCAGTTTCGCTGCCGACCCGCCGAAAGCCCGATCCAGCAGATCGTGCACCAGGTGCTCCTGGGTGCGTTCCGCGCTCTGGGCCGCCTGGTACACATGGGAACGCTCGCGATCGTCCCGGGTGACCAGACCCTTCTCCGTCATGACCTGGAGGAACTTCAGCACCGACGTGTAGCCCAGGTCCTTCTCCCCGCAGAGCACGTCATGGATCTGTCGAACCGTGGAAGGTACGCGGTCCCACAGCACCCGGAGAATGGCCAGTTCGNNAGGCAGGGGATGGTTCATGGAGGGGGCTCCTTGTCTACGAAGATATGTGTACGTCAATCCTCGTAGGTTGCAAGGATTTTATTGCCAGGCGTTGATTCCCCAGCCATCCCTCACGGTTGTTTCCAAGGATTGGGCAGCCGTCCCAAGGTCTACCTGCCATACTTCCACCAGACCCCCCCACAACCGGACGCGCCATGTTCCCGACTGTTCTCACCGCCCTTATCCTGTCGAGCCCCCCGCCCGCGGACAAGCCCAAGCCCCCGCCCCCCTCGGCGTCCGTGGAGGTCTCGGCGCGGACCCTCCAATTGCCCGCCCTTCCCATCTCCGTCGGCCAGGCCCGCGCCCGCTATTCCGGCGTCAAGACCCAGATCAAGGTGGGCCTGGGGGACCTGGAGAAGGATCTGCTGGCCATCTATGCCGATCCGGCCTCCCAGGCGACCCTTCCCCCGACCCTGAAGGTCCCCCGTTCCCAGGTCGAGGAAGTGAAGTTCATGGTCGGCATCATCGACGACGCGGAGCTCGAGCGGCTGACGGCCGACTTGCACCAGGCCTGGAAGAAGTATGTGGATTTCCTGGTGACCAGCGGTTTGGCCGAGCCCACCGAAGACGCGCCGCGGCCCGAACCCGGTCCCGCCGCCACCCCTTCGGCCCATTCGGAACCTCCGCCCCCGCAGCCTGTGGAGAAGCCGGAGGACAAGGAAGTCACCACGCGCATGGCCCGCATGAAGCGTGCGCAGTTTGTCCTGGCCGGTGAAGCCCGGGACCTGCAATGGCTGGCCTCCATACGAGGTGCCCACGCTCCCGCGGGTTCCGGGGAAGTTGCCCAGATGCAACTCGCCTGGACCAACGGCAACCACGATCAACTGGACGAACGGGTGACGGTGCGGCGCAAGCAGATGATGGTGGCGAATCGGGAGGCCCCGAACCTCGCCGCCGTGTGGGAGCCCCTCGCCGCGCACCTGAACCGCTGCGCCGAGCAGCTCCTGGACTACGACCAGCGCATGAACCGCGAACCGGTCAACGACCCCCTGCTGCGGACCCTGCGCATCCAGGCCAAGCTGGTCTTCCTGGAGCGGTTCCGGGAGAACCTGTGGTTCTGCGGGAACATCTGGGCCCTGATGACCTCCAGCCCCGCCCCGGCGCCGTTGAAGAAGCTGGAGCCTGCGCCGGGTGTGACGGTTGCGCCCGCATCGACTCCGGCCGGAAAGCCCTGAGGGCAGCTGGCTGCGTCGCGGCCCCTTCAGGGGGCGCAGACATCCCCCGTGGCCGCATCCCTGCCGGCCGCCCTTCCGAGAACCGTGTGGCGGTGAAGGCGGGCTAGCGGATGTGGAACTGGAACAGCACCACGAACGAAGCCTTGACCCGCTTGCCGCCCAGCATCAGGGGAGCGAAGCGCCACCGCGGGCAGGCATCGATGACCGCCTCGTTGAAGACAGGGTTGTCGCTCTGGTCGATGGACCAGGAAACGGGGATCCCCTTCTCGTCGACGATGAAGGTGACCAGCACATCGCCCTGGGTGCGGTCCGCAATTGCGGCCTTGGGGTAGTAGGGAACCTCCTGGTTGAGCACCGTGAGGTCCTCGAGCAGCACTTCCACGACCCCGGGCGGCAGCTCCGTGTGCAGCCGCCAACCCCCGCTCAGGCCCACGTCGGTGCCGCTGCCCACGCCCCGTCCGCTGCCGGAGCCGGCACCGCCCCCGTGGCCGGTGCCGGCGCGGGGCACGGGTATGACCTGGGTGGGCAGGGGAGGAAGTACATCGGGAAGAAGGGCCGTCGGCTCCACGTCGACCAGCGGGTCCTGGCGGGCGGGGTCCGGAAGGGCGAGGGGGACGGGAACATGGGAGAACTGGGTCAACTGCGTTCTGGGTTCCTCGTCCTTGCGTGGACCGCCACCCGCCGGGTTCGCGCTTGGCCCCGTCGGCATTTCAGAGGGGCCCTGGGAAAGGATGAACTGGATGCCGGTGGGTGCTGGGCGCCTGGGCTTCTCCCGCCACATGGGCGCCATGAAGGCCCAGCCGGCCAGCGCCAGGACGGGCATGGTGCAGGGCATTACATATCGGGCACGGGGGACCCAGGCCTCGGTTCGGATGGGGTTGATCTGCAGATGGGGCGGCAGTTCCGCGCTGGTAGGGACGGAAGGACTGGAAACCCTGGTGGCCTGGGCTAACAACGGAGTGCACCTTGTAGGAGGAGTCTATGGATATAACATATCCGATTTTTCCTCAGTCAAGGCCCGTGATGATGGGCAGAAATCAGGTAGGGCTGTGGGTGGAATCAGGCCTCAACCCGTCTGGGCGCAGGTATTCCCCGTCGATCGAGGGTGGACCCTTGATGCGGGGCACCAGGGCGCCGCCACGGTCAAGGGGGCTGCGCACGCCCCGGCCGCCGCGGTTGAGGACATGGGTGTAGATCATCGTGGTTTCGACATTGCTGTGTCCGAGCAGTTCCTGGATGGTGCGGAAGTCGTAACCGACGCAGCCTGACGATGAGCGCTCGACATCGGCAATCACCTGGCGGACTTAATTCTGCGCCCGCTGCGGACCCCAACCAACCCGGCCCCCATCATGAAACGGCACAACAAAAACAGGCCCCTCTCGCTTCCGACCTAGGCCTGCATTGATGGCAGATGGATGGCAGTGGTACCTTGAGGGGAATCCCACATCAAGCCACTCCGGAGGCGTGCATGGCCCAAGGGAACACGACCACCAACCCTCTCGCCTTATGGATAGGCGTAGGTGTAGCCATCGGTGCCGGGATCGGCGTGGCGCTCCGGAATCTCGCCATTGGTATGGGCATGGGGTTGGCAATTGGCGTGGCCATCGGGGCGGCCAAACAGCAGGAAGCCAAAAAGGATGCCGACAAGCAACCCGACGGCACCCACTAGCCGATCGTTAAGATTCTCTCCTCCACCCTTGCTGGGATTCCGCGTAACCCATCAGGAGCATCCATGGTCACGATGGCCCCAACCCCCCAAATCCTGCCTGAGGCTCCCGGCGCCAAAGAGGCGCGCATCTTCGGGATCATCTCCATCGTTTCCGCTTTGACCGTGGTCGGGATCCCGATCGCCGTGGGATGCGGGATTGTTGCCCTCCTCAAGGCCGGCAAGGCGAGGAAGGCCTGTCTTGCCTCTCCGGGCTCCTACCTTCAGGCTTCCTCCCTGGGAACCACCCTCGGCGTTCTTGGAATCGCGCTGGCAGCCATCATGCTCATCCCCGCCTTCATCGCTTCCGCGATGATCATCCCTTTCCGGCAACATCGCCAGGAAACCCAAAACCTGGAGGAAACGCTCACCCGGCTCGAGGCGGAAAAGGCGGAAAACGAAAAACGATTGGAAGGCATTCGGCAAATGGAGCTCGCGGACCTCAGGGGACGCATCACCACCCTGCAATCCAAGCTGGAGACTGCCAAAACGCCCAAGGATAAGGACGAGCTGACCCGCGCCCTTGCGGGTGCGAAGGCCGAATACGCTGCCCTCTCCAACAAGCCGTAGCCCGGCCCACGGGCCCTGCGGATTCCCGTGCCGTTGGCGCCGTTCCTCGATACCTTCGAGCCACATCTCCCTGAGACACGCTACCCTTGGGGCATTCCCCTCCCAACCCGGGTGACCCCATGGCCTCTGATCCCTCCAACCCCACGGTGACGGTGCCGTCGCGCTACCAGCTGACCGGTGGCCTCGCCTTCTGCCTCCCCTACCTGGGGATGTGGGGGTTCACCCTCTACCTGAACCTCCGAGTGATACCGCGAATGAACATGCCCTCCGGCGGCACGACCTTCACCCTGTGCCTCAACGCCGCCCAGTTCCTGCCGCTGGCCGTCATGGCCTTCATCAAGGGGCGCGGGTTCGCCGCCCTGGCCTGGGCCCCGCCCGGGGTGCTGATCCGGAAGATCGTCAGGATGACCCTACTGTTCGTCGCCTACGAGGTGATCCTGGCCCTGGGGCTCCTGTTCGTCGGTTCCTGGCTCGACCCGGGGGCCTACGGGATGACGACAGGCCTCTGGGTGATGATCCCGGTCGTCATGTTCCTCGTCCTCTCCCTCCTCTTTGGAATGTTCCACACCATCTCGGGGGTGATCCTGGCGGCCTGGCGCCCGGCTTCGCGGCCGCCAGGGTACTGACGGCTCGCGCTAACGCTGAACCGGTGATCTTCCTTGCCCTGCGCCTCCTGCCTGCGGGGTTCCGCAACCTCCACGAATTCCACACGTCAGGAATTGATCATGGCCCTCGCGTTCCGGAACATGGCCTTTCTGTTGCTCCCATGCCTTCTGCATGCCCAGGGCTCGAACTACGCCACGATGCCCTCGGTCATCCGGGCCAGGGCCTACCTTCGCCCGGGCCCCGGCCAGGCCCTGTTCACCCTGAAGCTGCATCAGGGCAGATCCGATCAGTGGCTTTCGATCACACCCGCGCATGGCCCGGCAAGGTATCTTCAGGTCGATGATTTCGAAAAGCTGAGTTCCACCGGGGCAGGGGAGAATCCGTCCATCCTCGAATTCGGGGATTTCAATTTCGATGGCTATACCGATTTCCCGATCGAGGCCTTCCGGGGGACCACCGGTAACGACGGCCATTTCTATTTCCTCTTCCACCCCGAGACCTCGACCTTCCCGTTCCACGCGGGCTGGTCGAACTTGAGCCAGCCCCAGTTCCTCCCGAAGCTCAAGCGGATCCATGCCCACTGGAATGCCGGGAATGCCGGAGGGGACAGGAAGGATTCGTCATGACCCGATCCCTGTTCCGCCGGCAAGCCCGGAACCTGTTCCTGGGGAGCCTTCTAGGTGCCCTTCCGCTGGCGTTGACCGCCCAGGAACCCGCGAACTCCGCCGCCCTGACCCTCCGGGCTCTCCCGGCGGAGGACCTGAGGGGTGATGGCTGGAGCCTGCTCCCTCGGATCACGATCCAGGCGCCCGCGACGTTCCGGGTCCAGGGCGTCGTGGTACCGGCCGGAGAGCTTGCCGAGCAATTTCGCGCCTACGCCCTGCTTTGCCCCGTGAAACGGCGGTTCCTCCTGGTGCGTCTCGACGACGATGTCCCAGGCTCCACGGTGGTCCGTTTCCTCCAGGCGCTGAGGGAGGCCAACGAACGCCTGGCGGAGGGGCAGGGGCCGGGCCTGCCTCTCACCGCCATCATTCCCATCGACCCGATGACGCACCGTCCGGTTTTTCCCGACGCACCGCCGGGCAGGGTCGCCGAGCCCGCCCTCATCCTTGACCGCATCCGGGCAGAACAGCCCACCTCGAACGGAAGGCGCCCATGAAACGCATCCTCATCACCCTCGCCCTCGCGGTGACCACCCATCTCTGCCAGGCCCAGGGGCTGACGGGGGTCTGGACCTGGGGCAAGGAGACGGGCAGCGGCGGCACCCTCAAGATCATCGACGAGGGCGGGAAGCTGACCTTCCAGCTCACCTGCTACCGCATGCGGAGCGTGCAGTTCGTGGGCGACATCAGCGGCGAGGTGGTGATCCGGAAGCGCCGGGGCGTCTTCCGGAGCCCCGAGCTTCCGGACTGCCGGATCGTCTTCCGCGTGGAGGGCAACGCCATCACGCTGGAGCAGACGGGGAAGGGCGACTGCGAGTTCGGCACGGGGGTGCAAGCCGATGGCACCTACCGCCGGCGGTCCAGCGCCGTGCCGACCTTCGACTAGCGGTAACCGGAGATCCGGCGTCGATCCGCCTTCAGCTTTCGGGCTGAAGGAAGCTGGTCCATTGGCGGACCCGGTGGAAGCCCCGGACCCCCGCCCACACCACCAGTTCGATCCCCAGGGCATTGAGCAGGTGATAGGCCATACAGCCATAAGTCATGGGGGCCACCTGCCAGGTGATAAGCATGAAGTTCAGCTGGTGGAAGAGCATGAACAGCGCCACGTCCAGGATGCCGAAGCGCAGGCCTCGGGGGTCCATGGCCCGTTCCAGCACCAGCCCGAAGAAGGCCGGGTAGATGGCGTGCTGGAGCATCTGCGGCCCCGAGTCCCCGCAGGTGATGGCGCACACGATGACGCCCGTCGCCAGGCCGGTGAGGCCGCCCAGGAGCAGACGCCTGAGCCGGGGCGCCCGGGACCAGGTGCTCCTGACCACCACGAGCACCAGCATCAGGGAAGGGAAATCCATGAGGAACGAAAGGTAGCCGGGCGTGCCGGGCTCCACGCCCAGGAACAGGCCCAGGAAGACCATCCACACGAGGGAGGCGGCCACGGGCACGAGGCCGCCCACCATGCCCAGGCAGCGGTCCTTCCAGTGCGCCCTGCGGAAGGTGCGGCCCATGGCCTCGGGGGAGCCGTGGGTCTCCAGGAGGCGATGGAAGCCGAACACGCCGTCCAGCCGGGCCCGGCTGAGGTCCTCGCCCAGGAAGTCCCCCACCTCGCGGAGGATCTCGTTCCGCCGGGAAGCGGGAATCCCCCAGAGGCTGCGGTCCAGCCGCAGGAGATACTCCGCCAGGGCGGTCGGCATGGCGTGGAGGTTCATGCCGGGGACCTCAGGAACGGCCGTGGCCCGTGAAGACCAGGTCGGCCATCTCCGTGAAATCCAGCCACTCGGCGCGCTTGGCCTTCAGGTAGGCCGCGCCGTCCTCGGTCATCTCGTAGTAGCGGCGCTCCCGGGCCCCCTGCTGGGCGCCGGCGGTGTGCCGGATCAGGCCCTGGTCCTCCAGGCGCTTGAGGGTCGTGTAGAGGGCGGCGACCGAGAGCTTCAGCCGGCCTTGGGTCCGCCCCTTGATGGTCTCGGAGATTTCGTAGCCGTAGTTCGGACCCTCCGCCAGCACGGAGAGGATGAGGGTGGGAATGGTGCCGCGAACGAGGTTGGGGTCCATGGGGTGCTCCGGGCTGCCTGGGAAGGATATATCGTAACGCACCATATCTCCTGGCGGAACGTAGGTCAGCAAATAAATCTTGACGCGTTATATCGTGAGGTGAAGTATTTAGGGGCAACCTCTTTCCCAGGAGTCCCAAATGAGAAATGCCCTTCGAAGGGCGGTCGGCGGCTTTGTCCTCGGCATCGTGGCGGGAGCCCTTCCCGGTATGGCGGCCGCGCCCATTCCACACCCCCAATGGCTTGCCCTGAAGGCCCGGGAGCCCCAGCGGGCGGCATCCGCCCTGGCAACCGCCCTGGCGGCCCGGCCCGCTCCCCTTCCGGGGGAGGGCCTGGCCATCCGCAACGCCTTCACCACGCGGGAAGGACGCACCGTGGTGCGCTTCGACCAGACCCAGGCGGGGTTCCGGGTGTACGGCGCCATGGGCCTCGGCCATGTGGAGGCTGACGGCCGGATCACGGTGCACGGCAAGGGCCTCCTGCCCGGCGCGGTGCCCCAGGGCGTGCCCTCCCTTTCGGCGGATCAGGCCAAGGCCATCGCCCTCAGCCACCTCGGCCTGAAGGGCCGGCCCCTGCCGCCCAAGGTGGAGCAGGTGGTGTTCCCCACCGCCCTCGCCGACGGACTGAAGGCGGCCTATGACCCCTCCACCCGCAGCTTGTCGGTGGACCGGACCTACAGCGTCCTGGGGGGGCGGCCCGCGGCGGCCCACGTGTGGGCCTACCAGGTGGACGTCTTCACGCGCAACGCGGAGGACGGCATCACGGACATGCGCCTGATCATCGACGCCGCCACGGGCGCGGTGCTGAAGAAGCTCACCAACCTCCAGACCCAGGCCGCGCCCGAAGTGCTCCTCCCGGGCACGCCGGCCAAGGGTTCCGGCATGGGCCAGTACGTGGGCAACGTCACCCTGGACACCACCCAGGCGGAGGACGGCACCTTCGGGCTCCGGGACGGGACGCGCGGCTCCCTGCCCAACCCCTACTTCCTGGCCTACGAGAACATCGACCTGACCGGCATCACCACGTTCTGGGAGATCCACACGCCGGAGAACTGGGGCTGGTTGTCCCTCTACGCGGGCAAGACGGCCAACCTCTGGGGCGACGGATTCCCCTTCATGGACTTCCCCCACGAAGGCGACGGGAACGGCGAGACGGCGGCGGTGGACGCGCATTTCGGCCTGGGGCTCACCTGGGACATGTACCGCAACGTCTTCGGACGGGAAGGGCTGGACGGGGAGGGCACGACGCCCTTCGCCCAGGTGCACATCCGCAACCCGGGCACCGGCATGAAGTTCGACAACGCCATGTGGTCGAACAACCTCTACGGGATGTTCTTCGGGGACGGGACGTACTACCCGGACACGACCTTCCCGCCCGACAGCCCCATGCCCGGCAACCCCATGGGCATGATGTCCCTGACGGAACTGGACATCGCAGGCCATGAACTGAGCCACGGCCTGACGTTCTCCACCGCGGGGCTCATCTACTCGGGCGAATCGGGAGGCCTGAACGAAGCCTCCTCCGACATCATGGGCACCCTGGTGGAGGCCTATGCGAATCGCCCCGCTGGCCAGGACGACACCATTCCCGACTACGGCACCGACTGGCTGATGGGCTCCAGGACCCGGCCCAGCGGCCCCCTGCGCTACATGAGGAAGCCGTCCCGGGACCACCTGAGCGCCGACAACTGGTACGAGGGCCTGGACTGGATGGAGGTGCACTACTCCAGCGGGCCCATGAACCGGTGCTTCTACTACCTGGCCCAGGGCGCGTCGGCTTCCGTCCTGGACGAGACCCACAGCGACTACCTTCCCGGAGGCATGGACGGAATCGGCAACGACAAGGCCGGCCGCATCTGGTTCAAGGCCCTGACGGAGTTCATGACGCCCACCACCACCTACGTGCAGGCCGGTGAATGCATGCTCGAGGCCGCCGCAGAACTCTACGGCGCGGCCTCACCCGAGGCGCAGGCCGTGCGGAACGCCCTGACCGCCATCAACGTCCAGGCCGAGGGGATGCCGCTGCTCACCCGCGTCACCTTCCCGGTGGTGCATTCCGGCGGCGTCCTGGGCGGGGATCCCGGCGAGTTCCTCTCCCGCCTGAAGATCGTCCCCCAGGGCACGGCGGTGACCGTCACCGCCGCCGTCCTGAACAACGCGGACACCGCCATCACCCTCAAGGTGGGCGCCCATCGCGCCACCATCGCCAGCCCCGTGGACGCCGACCCCACGGAAGCGGGCACCGTGAACGGCGACGGGACCTGGACGGCACCCCTGCGCCAGGGGTTCTTCTTCATCACGGCCCTGAGCAAGGCGAGACCCGAGCAGTTCGCCGAAGGCCTGGTGCTGGTGGTGAACCTCGACGCCGACGCCGACAACGAGCAGGACGCGGTGGATCTCGGAGCCGCGGCCTTCTCCTGGTATCTGGGCCAGACGCTCAGGCCGACCCACAGTCCCTATGGAGGCTACACGGTGGATGACCTCGACGTGCAGCTCTTCCAGGAAGCCATCCAGACCGCCTGGAACCAGAAATGAGGATCCCCATGCGCAACCGTTTCGTCACCTTCCTGTTCCCGGCCCTGGTGGCCGCCCTCCTCATCGGCTGCGGCGGCAGTTCCAGCGTCGCCACCTCCGGGCCGGTCGTCCCTTCCGGCCTCACCTACACGGACCCGGCGGGTTCAGGCTGGCGCCTGGTGAAGGACGCCAGCTCGACACCTACCCGCCTGGTGCTCAACCTCGTGGGGCCCTCGGGCCTGAAATGCCGCGGCGTCGGGTTCAACCTGAAGGCCGCCGGAGCCCTGCGTTTCGTGGCCCTCGGCAACGGCCTCCACGCGGTGGACCGCGGCGTCTTCGAACTGAAGAACGTCGCACCCGATCCGCTCAATCCGCCGCCGAGCCCGGAACCGGTGCTCTTCGCGACGGGCGTCAAGCCCGGCAACATGCTCACCCTCGGCCTCTTCCAGAAGGACCGCCGCGCCACCGCCAAGGCGGTGGACGCCCCGGTGCTCACCATCGCCGTGGACCTGGATCCGGCCCGCGCCTCGGCCCTGGCCGTGGGCAGCACCGTGGCCCTGGACATCACCAAGGCCCGCATCATCCCGGAGGACATCGGTTCCGTGGGAAGCATGGTGGACATGATGGCCAAGGCCCAGATGGTGGACATCCAGATCGCCGTGGGCGGCGTGACGCTGAACTAGACCCTTCCCCTGAACCAAGGAGTTCCCAATGAGAATCCATGTTAGTGGGGCCCTGCGCGGTCTCGCCCTGGTCCTGGCGGCGGGTGTCCTGCCGTTGGCGGGCGGACCCCTTCCGGCCCAGCAGTTGAAGGCTTTGAAGGCCCAGGAGGGGCAGCGCTCGGCCCGGGCCCTGGCCTACGCCAGCCAGCAGGCCCCCCGCCTTGGGCTGCGCACCGGCGAGGCCCTGACGGCCAGGCGAATCTTCACGACGCCCGAAGGGCGGACGGTGGTGCGCCTGGACCACACCTACGCCGGCTGCCGCGTCTATGGCAGTTCCAGCATCGCGCACGTGGAACCCGATGGCCGCCTCAAGCTGGTGACCACCGGGCTGCGGCCCAACGCCGCGCCCGCGGGGGAGTGCCGCCTCACGGCTGAGCAGGCCGGGGCCATCGCCCTCAAGAGCCTGCGCCTTCGCGGCCAGAGCCTCGCACCCCGGGTGGAGAAGGTGGTCTTCCCCGCGGCCCTGCAGGGCGGGTTGCGCCCCATGTGGGATTCCGCCGCGCACAAGCTGGTCATGGACCGGACTCGGAGCCTCTTCAGCGCCCCATTGGCGGATGCCTTCGTGTGGGCGTACCAGGTGGACGTGGCCGTGTGGAACAAGGAGGACGGAGTCCGCGACCTGCATTTCGTCGTGGACGCCGCCACCGGCGCGATCCTCCGGAAGCTCGACAACCTCCAGACCGAAGGCGCTCCAACCGCCGCCCCGGGCACCGGCAAGGGGCAGTACGCCGGGGACGTGGCGGTGGCCGCGGCCCAGGCCGGCGACGGAACCTTCGCGCTGCAGGATCCGACCCGGGGCTCCCTGCCCAATCCCTACTTCTCCGGCTACGAGGGCCTGGACATCACCGGGATCTTCACCATGGGCGAGAGCCATGAGGGCGGCGACCCCACGGACTATACCCGGTGGGGCCTGAACTTCTTCTATGCGGGAAGGGCCGCCAATGTTTGGGGCGATGGCCTGCCCTTCCAGGACCATCCCCATGAGAATGACGTCAACGGTGAGACGGCGGCCGTGGATGCGCACTACGGCCTGGGGCTCACCTGGGACATGTACCGCAACATCTTCGGCCGGGAGGGCATCGACGGCATTGGCACCACGCCCTTCGCCCAGGTCCATATCCGGGACACGTCCACCGGTCGCAAGTTCGACAACGCCTTCTGGTCGGGTTCCCTGTTCGGGATGTTCTTCGGGGACGGCACCTACTACCCCGATTCCGTGCTGAAGGACGCCTCCGGCAATGCGATCGAGGGCAATCCCGACGGCCTCATGTCGCTCACGGAGCTGGACGTGACGGCGCACGAACTGTCCCACGGCCTCATGGACGGCACCGCCGCCCTCAGCTACAGCGGTGAGTCGGGCGGACTCAACGAAGCGAACTCCGACATCATGGGCGCCCTGGCGGAAGCCTATGCGTCCCGCCCGGCGGGCCAGGACGGGGCCATCCCCGACACCGGCACGGACTGGCTGGTGGGCGCGAAATGCCGTCCCGCGGGGCCGCTGCGCTTCATGCGCAAGCCCTCCAGGGATCTCATGAGCGCCGACCACTGGTACGGAGGTCTCGATTGGCTGGACGTCCACTACAGTAGCGGCCCCATGAACCGGTGCTTCTATTTCCTGGCCCAGGGGGCCTCCGCGGATCCGGCGGCCGAAACCTACTCCTCATTCATTCCGACCGGCATGACCGGCATCGGCAACGACAAGGCGGCCCGCATCTGGTTCAAGGCCATCAGCGAGTACATGACCTCCCAGGCGACCTATGAGGAGGCGGCCGGGGACGTGGTCAGCGCCGCCGCGGATCTCTACGGGGAAAGCTCCCCGGAAGTTGCCGCCGTGAAGAAGGCCTTCACGGCCATCAACGTCCAGGTCGCCGGCGAACCGCTCCTCGCGCGGGTGGTGTTCCCGGTGGTCAACACCGACGGGTGGCTGGGCCGCAACCCGGGCTCCATGATGGCGCGGACGCAGATCATGCCCATGGGTGAGACCGTGATCCTTTCCGCCCAGGTGCTCAACCGCACCGACCAGCGGGTCACCTGGAAGGTGGGCGGCCATCTGGGGGATGTGAACAACCCCGTATGGGCGGACCCGTCGGGGGTCGGGGTAGTGAATGCGGACGGCACCTGGACGGCGCCCATGCGCCAGGGGTGGTTCGTCATGACGGCCGCGTCCGCCGCCGAGCCCGACCAGTACAGCCAGGGCATGGTCCTGGCCGTGAACCTGGATTGCGACAACGACGCCGAACAGGATGCCGTGGACATGGCCACCACGGCCCTTTCCTACTACATGCCCTACAGCCTCAAACCCACGGCCAGTCCGTACAACGGCCCCTGGGTCGAGGACGCGGACGCCAACTTCTTCCAGACGGCCATCCGGAATTCCTGGGGTGCCAAATGAGGACCGCCATGCTCAAATCCGCTTCGCGTTTCCTGGCCCCGGCCCTGACGCTGGCCCTGCTCACCGCCTGTGGCGGGGGCAGCGTCTCCTCGCCCGGGCCGGCACCGGTCCCCTCGGCCGTGGCGGCCACCGGCTTCGCCTACACGGACCCCGCGGAGGGTGGCTGGCGCCTGGTGAAGGATCCCAGTTCCACCGCCACGCGGCTCGTGCTCAACCTGGTGGGTCCCGTGGGGACGAAGTCCCGGGGCGTGGGCTTCAACCTCCAGGCGCCGTCCGCGGTGGTCTTCGGGACGTTCCCCAACCTCTGGCACGCCCAGGACGCCGGGGTATTCGACCTGCTGAACCACCACCGGCCCGAATGGGACCTTCCGGCCTCTCCAGAGCCGGTGTTCTTCGCCGCGGGCGTCAAGACCGGAAACGTCCTGACCGTTGGCATCTTCCAGAAGGACCGCCTCATCGATGCCAAGGCCGTGGCCGCGCCCGTGGTGCAGATCGCGCTGGAATTCGACGCGGCCCGGGCCGCCCAGGTCAAGGCGGGGGATGTCCTCGCCCTGGCCCTGACCAAGGCCCGTCACGTGCCGGAGGACATCGGCCGGATGAACCAGGACGGCACGTACGACGAAGGCGATGTCCTGGCCAAATCCAAGCCGGTCGACATCCAGATCGGCGTCGGGGTGCTGAAGGGCATCTGAAGGCCCCAGCCGGNNGTTCAGGCCACCACCTTCCGGAGCCGCTCCAGCACCTCGTCCACCTCCTGCCGGTGGGTGCCCGCCGCGAGGATGGCCAGGCGTAGATGGAAGCGGCCCCTCAGCAGGGTCCCGCTGAGGAAGAACCTTCCTTCCGCCGTCAGTTCCTTGAGAAGGTCCTGGTTGAACCGGTCCACCTCCTCGGGGGTGG
>DBME01000454.1 GCA_002298155.1 Holophagaceae bacterium UBA706
CCGCGCCGGAGTCCACGGCCTCCCGGAAGGCCCGCTGGGCCTGGCGCGCGTCCATGGGCAGGGAGAGGTCCAGGAACCGGCGGTTGTGGAGGCCGGTGAGGGGGTCCACGAGCGTGGCCTCCTCCAGGGCGCGGTTGGCCTTCTCCAGGTCGATCTTGGAGGCTTCCAGGGCCTCGGTCCGCGCGGCCACCATCCGTTCCAGGTCCAGGTTGCGCCGGTAGAGCTGGGCGGTGCGGCGCCGGAGCAGGAACAGGACCCCGGCCAGGGCGGCCAGCNNAGCACCGATGCGGTGCGGAACCACCAGGAGCTCCACCAGGGCGTGGCGATGGTGAAGCTGAACAGCGAGGCCGGGCCGGGCTGGCCGTCCCCGAGCCGGCTGCGCACTTCGAAGCGGTAGGTGCCGTAGGGCAGCGCGGGGTAGCGGGCCTCCCCCACCCGGGTCTCCCGCCAGTCGTTCTCCAGGCCCACCAGGCGCACCTCGTGGATCACCCGTGTCTCGGCCAGGAAGGACACCGCGGAGAACTGGAAGCTGACGGTGCGCGCCTGGTAGGGGATGCGGGCCCCGTCCTCCTGGACGAGCTTGTCCATGCCGTCCCGCACCTCGAGGATCCGGGACACGGGCGGCGCCGGCGGCCCCTTGTAGCCCCTCGGCTGGAAATAGGAGAGGCCGTTGCTGAAGCCCTGCCAGATGCCGCCGTCCATGTCGACGGTGATGCTGTTGGCCGAGGGGTCCAGGCTGGCGAGGCCCTCCTCGCGGCTGAAGGTGTCCAGGGTCGTCCCGTCCCAGCGCTTCATTCCGCCGGTGGTGCCCAGCCAGAGCACGCCGGCGTTGTCGAAGAGCATGCTCGAGATGGCGTCCTTGAACAGGGCTTCGGGCCGGGTGAGGGACTCCACCACCTTCCAGGTCCCGTTCACCCGGGCCACGCGGCTGATGCCCCGCGCGTCCAGGTAGGAGACCCAGATGGAACCCTTGGGATCCCTGGCGAGGCTGGCGCAGTTGTCGCCCAGGAGGCCGTCGGCGGTGCCCAGGCGGGTCCAGACACCCTTCTCCAGCACGAAGAGCCCGTGGGAACCCGCGGCCCAGAGGCCGCCCTGGAGGTCCTTGCGCAGGGAATTGATGCGTTCCTCCGGGGCCTGCCCGGGGAAGGGCAGGGGGTCGGTGATCCAGCGGGAATTCTCCCGGTGGACGTGGAAGACGCCCGAATTGCGGGTCCCGAGGTAGACGCCGTCGCGGGCGTCCCGGGAGATGGCCAGCACGAGGTCGGTGGGCTTGACCGGCTTGACGAGGATCTTCTCGGTACGGCCCGTGTGGAGGTCCACGCGGAAGACGGCGTTCCAGGCCTCCTCCTTGGCGGAGCCCCCGAACCAGAAGGCCTCGCGGCCGTCGCCGCCGCCGGCCAGCAGGGTCCTGCCCTCCGTGCCCGCGAGCACGGACCAGGTCTCGTCCTTGAGCACGGCCACGCCGTGGTCGGTGCAGGCGAAGACGCGCCCGTCGAGGCTCCGGCCGATGTCCCAGATGCTGGGGCTCGGCAGGCCCTCCCGGCGGCTGAAGTTGGTCCAGAGGAAGCGTCCGCGGAGCTTGTGGATCCCTTCGCTGCCCACCCAGAGGGAGCCTTCCCGGTCCACGAAGGTGAACCCGGCCCAGCCCCCCGGCAGGCCCTTGGACCCGTCCAGGATCCAGGACTGGTCCCCGTCGAAGCACACCAGGCCCTTGGAGGTCCCCACCCAGATACGGCCCAGGGCGTCCTCCACGGGGGGGAAGGTGTTGAAGATGTTGCCGGGGAGCTTCGCGCTCAGGTCGACCCACGCGGCGCTCCAGGCGTCCATGCGCCAGAGGTTGGAGCGGTTCCGCAGGAAGACCCTGCCCGCGCGGTCCTGGAAGACCTTGCTGCCGGTCCCGTGGAAATCCCTGGGCAGGGCCAGGTCACTCCAGCTCCCGCCCTCCAGGCGCCAGAGGCGGTCCTCGGTGACCAGGTAGAGGGTGTGCAGGTCCGGGGAGGCCCAGCCCGAGGCGATCTGGCCGGGCAGGTCCCGCAGGACCTTCATGGGCTCGGGTCCGGGGCGCCCGAAGACCTGGCTGCCCAGGGCGGCCAGGGCGCTGTCCCCGGGACCCAGGGCCAGGAAGCCCGCGCGCAGCCGGGGCAGGCCGGCCACGGGCTGGAACTCCCGGCCTTCCAGCCGGAAGATCCCGTCGTCGGTGTTCACCCAGAGGCCGCCCCCCACGCCGGTGGCCACCTCCCAGATGATGTTGGCCTTGAGGCCGTGCCCCCAGCGCACGTGGTGGCGCCCGTCATAGCGGTAGAGGCCGTCCTCCGTGCCGGTCCACAGGAAGCCCTCGGCGTCCTGGGCGATGGAATAGATGGAGAGGCAGCCCAGGCCCTCCTCCATGCCATAGCTGCGGAACGTGAAATATCCGGGCTGCGCCCTGCTGGGCCGGGGGGGCGCCCCGACCAGGGGGAGCAGGCTGATGAGCAGCGCGGATACGGATCCCAGGAGCGGGCGGATGGTGAACCCCCAGGGGTGGGAGGAACGGGTAGACGGATTGAAGGGATGGCGGACCAGGAAACCTTACTTGGGCGTGGGCGATAGTTCAAGCTATCGGGCCAGGGCGAGGATCTCCAGGACCTTTTCGCGGGTGATGTCCTTGCGCTCGCCCAGGGGCAGGGCCTTGCGCGCTTCCAGGCGTTCGGCGATCTCGGGGAATCGTTCCTCGCCCACGGCGTAGGCGCTGAGGTGGGTGGGGTTGCCCATGGCCTCGAAGAAGGCCCGGGTGGCGATGATGCCCTTTTCCAGGCGCACGGCTTCCGTGCCCTGGCGGATCTCCCAGACCCGCTCGGCATACTGGACGAGCTTCTCCCGCTTGGGGGTGCGCTGCACCCACAGGAGGTTCGGAAGGACGATGGCCAGGGTCTGGGCGTGGTCCAGGCCGTGGAAGGCCGTCAGCTCGTGGCCGATGGCGTGGGTGGCCCAGTCGTGGGGAACCCCGGCCCCGATGAGGCCGTTGAGGGCCTGGGTGGCGCACCACATGACGTTGGCCCGGGCGTTGTAGTCGGTGGGGTCGGCCAGGGTGCGGGGCCCCTCTTCGATGAGGGTGCGCAGGATGCTTTCGGCGAAGCGGTCCTGGAGGGGGGCGTCGGCCGGATAGGTGAGGTACTGCTCCAGGGTGTGCACGAAGGCGTCCACGACGCCGTTGGCCACCTGGCGGGAGGAGAGGGTGAAGGTCGTCTCGGGGTCCAGGATGGAGAACCGGGGGAAGAGCAGGGGGCTGGAGAAGGCGATCTTCTCCCGGGTGGCGGCGCGGGTGACCACGGCGTTGCCGTTGGACTCGGTGCCGGTGGCGGGCAGGGTGAGCACGGCCCCCAGGGGCAGGGCGGAGCGGGGGGCGATGTGGCGGCCCACCAGGTCCCATTCGTTGCCCTGGTAGGGCACGGCCGCGGCCATGAACTTCGTGCCGTCCACCACGGAACCGCCGCCCACGGCCAGGAGGAATTCCACCTTCTCCTGCCGGGCCAGCTCCACGCCCTTCATCAGGTACTCGAAGGTCGGGTTGGGCTCGATGCCCCCGAATTCCAGCAGGTCGAAGCCCGCGAGGGCCTTCTTGACCTGGTCGTAGACGCCGTTGGCCTTGATGCTGCCCCCGCCATAGGTCAGGAGGATGCGGACGCCCTGGGGCACCTCGCGGCGGAGGGAGCCGATCTGGCCGGCCCCGAAGAGGATGCGGGTGGGATTGTGGTAGGTGAAGTTCTGCATGTTCCCTCGCGATCAACGGGCCCCGTGGGGGCTTGCCAATGGGTTCACTTGCATTCCAGCCAGCTTCGTCCCTGTCTCACTTCCGCGGCGAGCTTCACCCCCAGGGGGCCCAGCTCGTCGGCGCCCTCCATGGCCTCCCGGAGCAGCGCGGAAACCGCGTCCACCTCCACCGGCGGCGCCTCCACCAGCAGTTCGTCGTGCACCTGAAGCAGGAGCCTGGCCTCGAGCCCCGCGGCCTTGAGGGAGCCGTGGAGCCGCACCATGGCCCGGCGCATGATGTCGGCGGCGGTGCCCTGGACCACGGTGTTCACCGCCTCGCGCAGGGCCTGGGCCTTGAGGCCCTGGTTGGAGGACTGGAGGTCGGGGATGCGGCGGATCCGGCCCCAGTGGGTGCGGACGAGCCCCTCTTCCACGGCCAGCTTCTTGGTGGCCTCGATCCATTCGGCCACCTTGGGCATGCGCTCGAAATAGCGCTCGATGAAGGCCTTGGCCTCCTTGAAGGTGATGCCCAGGCTCGCGGACAGGGCGAAGGCGCCCTGGCCGTAGAGGAGGCCGAAGTTGACGGCCTTGGCGGCGCTGCGCTGGTCCGCCGTGACCCCTTCCATGGGCACGGACAGCACCTCGGAGGCGGTGCGGCGGTGGATGTCCTCGCCCCGTTCGAAGGCGCCCAGGAGCACGGGGTCCTTGGCCAGGGCGGCCACGACCCGCAGCTCGATCTGGCTGTAGTCGGCGTCCAGGAAGACCCAGCCGTCCCGGGGCACGAAGGCGCCGCGGATGGCGCGGCCCTCCTCGGTGCGCACGGGAATGTTCTGGAGGTTGGGGTCCGAGGAGGCCAGGCGGCCCGTGGCCACCGCGGCCTGGTGGAGCCGCGTGTGGAGGCGGCCCGTGACCGGATTGACCATGCCGGGCAGCGCCTCGACGTAGGTGCCCAGGAGCTTCTGCATCTGCCGGTGGCGGAGCAGGACCCGGGCGATCTCGCCGTCCTCGCGCTGGGCCAGCTCGGAGAGCACCTCCTCGTCCGTGGCCGGGGCCTTGGTCTTGTCGGTGCGCTTGAGGACGGGGAGGCCCAGCTTCTCGTAGAGGATGCGCCCAAGCTGGGTGGGGCTGTTGAGGTTGAAGGGCTCGCCGGCCAGCTCGAAGGCGCGGGTCTCGGCCTCGTCGCGGGTGGCGCGCATCTCCACGGCGAGCTTGGCCAGGACGTCCACGTCCAGGCGCACGCCGTCCCGTTCCAGGTCCGCCAGGGCCTCCACCAGGGGCAGGTCCACGCGCTCGTAGAGCTTCACCAGGTCGGGTCCGGCGAGGAGGGGGCGGAGCTTGGCGCACAGCTGCAGGGCCAGGTCGGCGTCCTCGGCGGCGTACTGCACGGCCTGGTCGAAATCCGCCTCGTCGAAGCGCTTGGCGGCTTTGCCCTTGCCCACCACGGCCTCGAAGGGGATGGGGCGCAGGTCCAGGTGGCGGGAGGAGAGGTCGTCCAGGTTGTGGCGCAGGCGGGAATCCACGAGGAAGCTCAGCACCATGCTGTCGTCGCCCACGCCGGCCACGGGCAGGCCGTGCCGGGCGAGGACCTGGAGGTCGTACTTCAGGTTCTGGCCGGCCTTGCGCACGGCGGGGTCGGCCAGCAGGGGCCCCAGGGCGGCACGCACGGCGCGGAAGGGGAGGTTGCGGGGATCCAGGTAGGGGGCCAGCTCCTCGAAGAACCCCTCGGGATCGCCCTGCAGGTCCAGAAGGCTTTCCGGCAGGCCCGAATCCGGCAGAAGCCCCGGCAGGGCCCCTTCGGTGTCCCCGGAGCCCGGGCGCAGGTGCGCCAGGGGCACGTAGAGGCCCTCGCCGGGCTTCCAGGCCAGGCTGAGGCCCACGATGTGGCCCCGGGTGGGATCCAGGGAGGTCGTCTCGGTGTCCAGGCCGAAGACCCCGGCCCGGCGGCATTCCTCCACGGCGGCGGCCACGTCGGCGATGGTGGCGGCGGCGCGGTAGGTGCGGGCTGTGGCCGGCGCGCCGGCGCTGCCCGATACCGTGAACTCCTTGGTGAGCTGCTCGAAGCCCAGGGCCTTGAAGGCTGCCCGGGCCTGGGCCTGGTCCACCCCCTTGTATTCCAGGTCGTCCAGGGTCACGGGGAGGGTCAGGTCGGTCACCACCGTCACCAGGCGGCGCACCAGGGGCAGGCGCTCCAGGGCGGCCTCCAGGCCCTCGCGGTGGGCCTTGCGCTTGAGCTCGGCCCGGTGCTCCACGATGGCGTCGAGGTTGCCGTACTGCTCCACCAGGTCGCGGGCGCCCTTCTCGCCGATGCCCTCGACGCCCTTGACGTTGTCGCTGGCGTCGCCCATGAGGGTGAGCACGTCCACCACCTGCTCGGGCCAGACGCCGAAGCGCTCCTTGACGCCGGCGCGGTCGATCCACACCTCGCCGTCGCGGTTGTTGAGCACCTGGATATGGCCGTCGTCCGACACGAGCTGCAGGAGGTCCTTGTCGGGGCTCACGATCACCGCGGGCAGGCCCGCGCGGGAGGCCTGGTGGGCCAGGGTGCCCATGACGTCGTCGGCCTCGTAGCCGGAGAGCTCGACGATGGGGATGTTCAGGGCCTTGGTGAGCTCGCGGATCAGGGGCACCTGGGGGCGCAGGTCCTCGGGCATCTCGGCGCGGTTGGCCTTGTACTCGGGGTAGATGTCGTGCCGGAAAGTGGGCTCGGGCCGGTCGAAGACCATCGCGATGTGCGTGGGCTTGTGCTGGGCGATGAGCGCCAGGATCATGCGGGCCATGGTCAGGGCCGCGCCGTTCTTCATCCTGAGGTTGCCGTAGTAGGCGCGGAAGATCAGGGCGAAGGCGTCGATGAGATAGAGGCGTTGCTCGGACATGGCTCCAGTTTGGTCCCGCCGGCCCGGACTGTCAGCAAGGGATTGGCTACAACCCGAAGGCTTTGCGCACGGCCCATTCCCAGAGGCCGGCGGGCAGGACCGCCTTGGCGGCCCGGGACCAGAAGGCGTCCCTGCCGATCACCAGGCGCCGGGGAGGGTTGGCGCGGCTCATGGCGGCGGCGATGCGCGCGGCGCAGGCCACGGCGGGCAGGCCATGGGTCTGGGCGTGGGAACGGTGCCGGTCTAGGTAGGCCTTGACCAGCGGCTCGAAGGGGGTCCCCTGGATGCGTTCCGGCAGGTCGCCCATGGCGCGGGTGAGGGTGTCCCGGAATTCCGAACGCACGGCGCCGGGCTCCACGACCATGACCCGGACCGCGGGGGCCACCTCCAGGCGCAGGGTCTCGGCCAGGGCCACCACGGCGTGCTTGGAGGCGCAGTAGGCCCCGGCCATGGGCACGTTCATGCGGCCCAGGATGCTGGCCACGTGCACCACGCGCCCGGCGCCGGGGGCCGCGTTGCGGCGGATGAGGGGCAGGAAGGCGCTGGTGGCGGCGTGCAGACCCACGACGTTGGTCTCCAGCTGGGCCCGGAGCTCCTCGGGACGCAGCATCTCCAGGGGGCCCATCTGGCCGTAGCCGGCGTTGTTGATGAGGGCGGTCAGGTGGAGTCCGGCGCAGGCCTTCGCGGCGGCTTCGAGGCTGGCGGGGTCGGTGACGTCCAGGGGCAGGCGCAGGAGGTCCTCCCCGTCCGGGAGATCCGCCAGGGAGGCCACCTTCCGCGCCGTGGCCACGACGCCCCAGCCCCGTTGCCGGCAGGCCTCCACCAGGGCGCGGCCGATGCCGGTGGAACATCCTGTGATCAGCACCCAGTCGCGCATCCGGCCTCCCTTGGTCCATTCCTTGCGAATCCCAAGGGTCACATCCCGGAGGGGATAGATCAATCAGTGCCAGAGCAGGCAGGCCCCAAGGCCCAGGGCCCAGGCGGCCAGCCCCGCCAGCTGCGCGGCCTGGCCCTTCCACGGCTTCACGTGGTGCGCATGCAGGGCCACGGCCAGCAGGAGCCACGCAGCCAGGGGACCCCTGGGCGGATTGGCGCCGCGAAAGGCTGCCAGGAGCAGGGGCGCCCCCGCCGTCAGGAAGAGGATCCGGGTGCCCTGGAGGACCCAGCGCTGCCACCGGGGGGGAGGCGTCTTGTCCTTGGGGGCCTTGAGCAGCGGCTTGAGCCAGAACATCCAGGCACTGCCCAGGGCCAGGGCGGCCAGACCCCCGGCGGCGGCCCAGGGGGGGCCGAGGAGGGCCGGCAGGAGGAGGACGGGGGCCCCGTGCACCAGGAGGAACCCAGCCCGGGCCCGGTCATAGGCACCCCGCTTCCAGGCGGTGACCACCATGGAGGCCCCGAGCAGGGCCAGGAGCGCCGGCAAGGGACGTCCCAGGGGAATGGCGGGCAGGCCGGTTACGGCGTGGAGGACGGCGAGGCCCGCCAGGGTTCCCAGCTGCAGCACGGCGAAAGGCACGGAGGTGAGGATTCCCGCGGCCCGCTCCCGGGCGGCCAGGAGCAGCAGGGCCAGGATGGCGCAGGGCAGGTACCAGGGCCCCGGCAGCAGCCCGAACCCCGCCCAGGCCGCGAGGAGAAGGGCGAGGACGGGGAGGCGCGGGCTCAGAGGATCGCCAGGAGGCCGGCCATGTAGAAGCTGAGCTCCACCCACGGCTCGAACCGGGGCTTGCCGGCGGAGAAACGCTCCTGGAACAGCCACAGGTGGAGCACCGGGTAGGCCAGGCACGCGAGGATGATGGCGAGGCCGGTCCACAGCCGGGCGCTGGCGGAGGCCAGCAGGTGGAAGCCGCCCGCGAAGGCGGTGGGATCCAGGAGGGAGGCCCACACGGCGGCCACGGCCGCGCCGGCCAGGGCGGCGAGGAGGACGATCTTGGTGGTGCGCCGGCCGAAGACGATGGGCAGGGTCTCCTTGCCCAGGATCTGGTCGTTCTGCATGTCCTTGAGGTTGTAGAGGGTCGTCCGGGCGAAGCCCAGCACGGCCACCAGGATGATTCCCGCCCACACCCTGCCGTTCCAGTGGCTGCCGTGGTGCCAGAGGGGCAGGGCCAGGGCCACCACCGCCAGGGCCATGGGCACCAGCACGTCCTTGGAGCCGGGGATGGCCTGGATGCTCAGCTCCCGGCCGAGAACATGCAGCTTGCGCTTGTAGACCAGGCCGAAGACCGAGGCCCCGGCCACCACCAGCAGGGAACCCCAGCCCAGGATGAAGGCCAGGGCGCAGGCCGCCACGAGGGAGGCGAGGGCCGTGCCCACCATGAAGGACCGGTTCCGTTCCAGGATCCGCGCCCGGGCGGGTCCCTTGGAGCCCAGGCCCAGGGGGTTGAGGTAGGGGGCCAGGAGGAACATGGCCAGGACGTAAAGGGCGGTGATGGCCGCGTAGGTCCAGGAGGGCCGGAGGCCCGTCCATGCGTGGACGCCCAGGGTAAGGGCCGCGGCGCCCGCCGCCAGGCGCAGGGGTGTGCCGAAAGCGGCGTTGAGGAGGCGGGTGAAGTGCTCGGGTCCCTTGCCGACCTGTTCCAGCACGTCCACAACCTCTTCCACCAGCCAGGTGGGGGTGGAGGCGCCCGCCATGACGCCCACGGTCTCGTGGCCCGTGAAGGAGGCCAGGTCCAGTTCGGAGGCGGTCTCCACATACTGGACAGGCTTGCCGTTGCGGGCGGCCAGTTCGGCCAGGTGCTTGGTGTTGGAGGAGGCCTTGCCGCCCACCACCACCACGTAGTCCACGGTGCGGGCCAGGGTGGCGGCTTCCTCCTGCCGGGTCCAGGTGTCCTCGCAGATGGTGTTCTCGGCGATGCAATCCTTGGCGCGGCTACGGATGTATTCGGAGATCTCGTTGTAGTCCTTCACGGTGAACGTCGTCTGGGCCACCACGAGGACCTTTTCCAGCTGGGCTTCGGGCAGGGCCCGGGCCTCGTCCATGTTGGCGACGATGGCGCTGCCGTTCTCGGCGAAGCTCTGGTGGGCCACGCTCTCGGCATGGCCATGGGTGCCCAGGATCACGGTGAAGTAGCCCTTGGGGCTCCACTTCTTGATGCGGCTGTGGACCTTGGCCACTTCGGGGCAGGTGGCGTTGACGATCTCCAGCCCGCCCTTCTGCTGGCGCTCCTTGAGGCCCCGCAGGGCCTGGATGGGGATGCCGTGGGCCCGGATCACCACCGCGCCGTCCTTCACGTCCTCGGGGGCGGCGGCCACGGATACCCCGCGGCGGCCGATGAGTTCCAGGGCCTGGGGGTTGTGGATGAGGGGGCCCAGGGTCTGGACGGGGCCGGAGTGGCGCCGGGCGGAGACGTCCAGGACCGCGTCCATGGCCCTCCGCACGCCCCAGCAGAAGCCCGCCGTCTTCGCCACGATCACCTTCATCTAGCGCTCCAATCCTGACCGGTCAAGTCAACGATACAGTCTACCTTCCCCGGATACCTGGGGGCAGGTGTTATTTCCTGGCATTTCCATGGGTTTTCCAATTTACTTGATGCATAGGGTTCACCATGCCCAAGGATATTTGTACATGACCGTCGCTCCCCTGCTTCCAGTCTCCCTCACGTGCAACACGGATTTGAGGTTCATCGACCTGATCCAGGTGGTCGGTTCCGAGTTGATGAAGCACATGAATTTCTCCCACGAGGATGGGGAACGCGTGTGGCTCGCCATCCAGGAGGGCATCGGCAACGCGATGCGGCATGGCAACAAGCTGGACAAGCGCAAGAGCATCGCCGTGGACTTCATCCCCCTGGCGAACCGCCTGGAGATCCGCATCCACGACACCGGCAAGGGCGTGGACCTGGATTCCCTGCCCAACCCCAATCTGCCTGAGAACCTCCTCAAGCCCTGCGGCCGGGGCGTGTACTTCATGAAGCAGGTCATGGACCAGGTGGTCATGGAAACGGACGAAAAGGGCAGCACCCTGCTCCTGGTGAAGCAGCGCCGCACGGCGGAGCCTGCCGTCGAAGCCTAGTCTGCCGGGAAGGGCGGGCCGTTGAGCGCGAAGTAGAGCCAGGCCGTGGGCGCGACCCCGGTCCAGGTGGTGAGCCAGCCCGAGGCGTCGCTGGACCAGCTGCCGGTGGAGCCCGGCATACCGCCCCCGGGCCGCTGGAGTGAGAGCAGGACCTGACGGAAGTAGGCCGAATCGGGGCCCCCGGCGCACACGTACTGGCCGGTGCCCTCGCACCAGATGGAGACGGGGCCCATGCCGTCGAAGCCCCGCAGGGCGCCGTCCTCGCTCTGGGCCAGGAGCGTCCGGCGCACGAAACCCAGGGCCTGGAGCCCCCGTTCCGGGTGGCCAACCAGGGGGTGCCGCGCGAAGAAGCTGGCCCAGCTTGCGCAGTCCATGGCCACAACCGGATCCGGGTAGGCGCCGTAGCCGCGCCAGAAGTAGTGCGCGCCGGCGTCCCACACGGTCGTGAGCAGGTAGTCCCTCACCTTGGCGGCCTCGGTGTCGTGGCCGGTGCAGTGGAGGGCCCAGAAGGTGTCGAGGGTGCCCTCGGTGCTGGCGGCGGCCTTGCCGGAGGGCTCGAGCCTGGCCAGGAGCCACTGGGCGCAGGCTTCGGCCTTGGCCACCGCCGCGCCTCCGCCGCTCCTGGCCGCATAGGCGCGCAGGGCGATGACGGCCCAGGCCTGGTCCCCCACCCAGCCGTCGTCCGTGACCTCCTGGGCCGTGACGGGGTTCCAGGCCCGGGCCCAGTGGCCATCGGGCTTCTGCTGGGCCACGAGGAACGCGGCCAGCGCATCGGCGGCCCGGGCTTCGGCGTTCTGCGGTGACGCGCCTGTCCAGGTCCCCTCACGGCTCAGGACGATGAGGGCCAGGGCCTCGTCATAGAGATAGGCCCGGGGCGAGGGCTCGCCGGCCCAGGACTGGAGGAGGCCGCAGGGCTGCTGCTGGGCCAGGAGGTAGTCCACCGCGGCGCGGGAGGCCTGGGCATGGGGGACGTTCGCCTCGAAGGCGGCGGGCGCGGGCCAGGCTCCCGCGGTGTCGGCCCGGATGTCGTCGAGGGTGAGGCGCCCGCTGCCGCCCGTGCTCCCCGCCAAGGGTTTGACCGCGACCAGGAGGCTCCGGATCCGGGTCCAGTCGATGGCGGTGTTCGTGGTGCCGATGCTGAAGGCGTACCCGAAGCCCTTGCGGGGCAGGGGCCAATCGATCATCCAGCGGGTGATGGTGTTGATCCCGTCAAGATCCATCGCGACGTACACCCCATCGGCGTCCTCGAACAGGACGGTGACCCGGCGCGGTCCCGGCGAGGATCCCTTGAGGCACGCCCCGAACAAGTCGCGCCCCGAAAGGTCCACCCGCTGCGGGAAGTCGCACCGCGCCTGCACCCACTGGCCCGTGCCCAGGTCCCAGGAGAGCTCCACCGCCTTGCCCCGCAAACCCTCCACCAGGGCGAGGCTGCCCGAGGAACCCGAATCCTTCTCCACGGTCCACCCGGCCAGGCTCCCCGCATCCGTGAGCGTCTGCCCCGTCCAGGCCGGTGTGGTCCAGGCGGGCAAGGCCGGAGGCTGGACGAAGGGCGGCACCTCGGTCTTCGGGGCATCGGAGGAACCGCCCCCGCACCCCAGACCCAGGAAGGGCAGGACACCCGCCATCAGAAGGCCCAACCCAGAGGTCCTGACACGATCTTTGAGTGCTGATCTGCTTTTCTCGGCGATCCTCGGCTCCTCGGCAACCTCGG